>CAMYLL010000045.1 GCA_947259235.1 uncultured Pseudodesulfovibrio sp.
GCGGGACAGGCATCTGCGCCGCCCGCCCCTGGAACCGGTGGCCGGTGGTGTCCGGGCCATGGGGATGTGACCGGGGTCATGACGCCTGGAAGGGGGTGGCGAAGGTGGCTTCGGCCGTGTTCGGGACGGCTGTGCGGACTGCGATCCCCGGTTGGCCGGGACCGGGTTGCATGACCGGGTGGCGGATGGACCATTCGCCGCTGATGCCCGCCGTGGCGCTGCCCCGGGGGTCGTCGTTGCGCGAGGCGGGGTAGATGACGCCCTGGTCCGGCTCGCGCAGGAGTATCCGCTCGGCCTGGGCCAGGGTGGATTCCATCCTGTCCATGCGGGCCGCCAGGGAGCCCGTGCCAGACAAGAGGTTGAGACCGGGCGGGGGGGCCGTGGCGATGAAAGTCCGGGGCGGTTCGGCTGTGGCGGTTTCAGTGGTGGCCGGAGTCTGTTCTCCCGTAGCGACCGTAACGCTCGCGACCGTCACGATGGCGACGGTGGGCCGCCCGGGCGCGGTTTTCCTGCGCTGGGAAACGGGGATGGCGGGACGCTCCGCGTCCGGACCCGCGTCCGCCGTCAGGGAGACCGTGTCGTACCTGTCGGTCCCGGGTGGCGAGCCCTGGCCCGGACGCAGTGTCAGGGAGTCGGAATCGTCTGCCATGAATGGGGTTGCGGCGGTGACGTGCGCGCGCCCATGGGGCGGGTCATTCATCTGCGACGTCTCGGCCAGGATCACGGGCGAGGGCTGTTCGTCCCCGGTCAGCCAGGCGAGCTTCTCGCCCAGAACCGTGTCCGGGGTTTTGCCGTTGACGGCATATTCATAGGTATACTCGCCCACTGTGTAGGCCGTGCCCGCGTACTGCACGGGGCCGCTGGTGACCAGACCGAGCACGCCGAACATGGCGTTGACGGCCAGACAGCCGGGCAGGGCGGCCAGTGCCGCGGCGAACAGACAGGTGCAGACGGTGCGCTTCATGCCCGAAAGCCTGCATACCGCGTACCTGACATGAATTGACAGGCGAAATGAAGGGCTTGCACAGGCGGCTGCCCCGGCGTGGCTGGCGCAGGGCGTGCCGCCGCCAAAAAATTGCCGCCGGTTCTTGCTTCGGTCTGTGTGGTGCTAGGGCGTGCCCAGTTTCTGAGGCATCGGCGGCGGCAGGGTGTTGATGGCCGTGATCGCCTTGAGGATGATGCCGTCCGGGCGGGCCAGATCGTCGCGTTCGATGCCCGGCTCCAGGGTGGTGATCACCGCCCGGCCGATGACCTTGCGGCCCGGCACGTCGTCCACCAGGGTCTTGAGCCCCCAGACGGCCTGCATGATCACCGGTTCGCCGTTGTGGCTGCCTATGTAGATGGTGATGTGCCCCGGCTTGCCTATCAGGGTCAGGAAGGGGGTGGCGGTCCGGGTGATCAGTTCCTTACGTTCCCGGCTGTCGAGTCCTTCGAGGCTGACCGGCGTGCCCAGCCGGAGCTGCTGGCTGGAGTTGCGCGGCAGGAGGATGCCGAAGGCGGCCATCAGGTCCATGGTCAGGGCCGAGCAGTCGCGGTCCTCGTAGAGTCCGCCCCAGCCGTATTGCCTGCCGAGCATTGCGTTGGCCAGCCGGGCGAAGTTGGCCGGGGTGGCCGGGACCGGCGCGGCCTGGGCAAAGGCGTCGGGCAGGAAGGCCACCTGGGCCACGGCGTCGCCGTGCTGGGTGCGGGCCGGGATGATGAAGGCGAAGCCGTTGGCTCCGGCCCCGCCCTCCAGCACGGGCAGGATGGTCCCCACATGGGCGGTGAAGCGGTAGTCGCCCTCGCCGGTGGCGATGGGCACGTCGTCGCGGGTGATGGCCGCAAAGGAGCCGGTGCGGAAGACGGAGACAAAGGCGTCGTCCACCCAGCCTATGTCTGTGATCTTGACCCAGCCGAAGGTGAAGCGCGACTCCACCATGACCCAGGCCCGGTCCGCGCTGATGTGGGTGGCGTAGAGCGGGGTTCCGGCCAGGACCAGCGAGTTTTGCATGTAGTCGAAGGGGTAACCCTCTCCGGCCCGGTCAAAGGCGAAGAAGGCGGGCTGGACCGTGGGCAGCACGCGCATGCTGGTGTTGACCACGGCGATGGCCCGACGGCTGAGGGACGGATAGCGGTCCGGCCGCGACAGGGCCCGCATCTGTTCAATCCATGCCGGATCGCGACGCAGGGTGTTCTCGCCGTAGAGGGCCTTGTCCGTGTACTGATCGATCCCCCAGAAGACGTCCTTGGCCGCGAATAGCGGGGCGGTCCGGCTCCACGGGCCGAAGTGGGCCTTGATGAACCGGGCAAAGGATTCCCGCTGCACGTCCGGGGCGATCAGGGGCGTGTCCGGGTCGAGGCCGTGATAGGCCCCGGCGTCCTGGGCCAGGGTGACGAGGTCGGCCACGGGCGCGTCTGTCCTGGGCGTGCAGGCGCACGGCGTCAGGGCAGCGGCAAGCAGCGCGGTAAGGGCCAGGACGCGCACGAGGCGCAGGCCGGGGCGTCGGATTCGGACGGGCGGAATCGGTTTTTTCAGCATGGCCGCATTTCATCCGGTTTTGTCTGAGAAGTCAACGGTCTCGACGCGGTCCGGCCCGGCGCTCCCGGCTTTATTTCATGAATTTCTTGCCCACGCTGAACCCCTTGGCCAGGGCCGGGCCCACGCCGTGGTAGGTTCCCGCGCCCGGGGAGTAGATCAGGGGCAGCACCTTGGTCAGGTCGGGAAACTTGTCTTCCAGCAGCTTGTCGTCGTCGCACTTCACGTCCCTGATCTCGCCAACGAGCATGACGTGCGCGCCCAGCTCGTAGGAATGGATCATGGCGCATTCCACCACCAGGGGGAATTCGTCGATGTACGGCGCGTCCACCAGCTCGCTGCGCACCGGGGTCAGCCCTGTGGCCGCGAACTTGTCCACCTTGCGGCCGGAGACGATGCCCAGGAAGTCCGCCTCGGCGGCGAGCCACTCGGGGCAGACGCTGACCGTGAACGCCTTGTGGCGCATGATTCCCGCATAGGTATGGCGGCCCGGGCGAACGGATACGGTGACGCACGGGGGTTGTGAACAGCAGATGCCGCCCCAGGCGGCGATCATGGCGTTGGGCTTGCCGTCTTCGTCATAGGAACCCACGGCCCAGGTGGGGGTGGGCTGGGCCAGGGTGGCGGCTCCGAGGGATTTTTTCATGATATGATTCTCCTTTGTGTCGTGTGTGCGTCAGGCTACGTCAATTGCGGTCAAAAGAAAACGGGCCGTGCCCGAGCCGGGGCAGGCCGGGGTCCGTGCGGGTCGCCGCCCGGCGGGCCAGGGCCGCGCACCAGCCGCAGTCCGCGCAGCCGCCGGAGCAGCGGGTGACGCGCTCCAGAAAATCCCCGGGCAGGGCCGCGCCGGGCAGGCTGACGCGGTCGGCCAGGTCGCCCATGGCGTCCATGATGTCGAGAAGATTGCCGGGATAGGCTCCCCGGACATAGGCGTCCACGGCCCGCATGAGGAAAGGGGTTCCCTTGTTGCGCCCGCACAGTTTGACGGCGTCGGCGTGGTCCGCATAGGCGGGCACGTCTTCCGGGCGGATGAAGGGCGAGGCGAGCATCAGCCCCGGCTCGGCCAGCATCCGGCGCACGCACCCGAGGTCGCGGTTCATGGCAAAGGTCCGGTCGCCGCACAGTCCTTCGTTGACCAGGGCGATGTGGGCGTCGTGGGCGGGCTTGTACGGGCAGTGGAGCAGGCAGCCCTCGTTGGCCATGAGGTGGAGCCGCAGCCCGGGCCGGGCCTGGCGCAGCCGCGCGGCGGTATCCGCCAGCCGGTCCATGTCGCGGTTGAGGGACCGGTCGAGCACCAGCCGCGAGGGCGGCCTGAATGCGGTGGCCGCGATCATGTCGAGCATGGCCAGGGCGCGCCCGGCGGAGTCCAGGCACGTGTTGACGCTGGGCACGGCTTCAAGGCGGGCGGCCACGTCGGGCCGCGCGTCGGACAGGGCCTGGAGGGAGTAGGCGTCGGCAAAGACCAGGCCGTCGATGTCCGCCTCGTCCTGGAGCAGGGCGAGGCGGTCGGCCGTGGCGGCCAGGCTGCGGGCGGAAAAGTAGCGGTCGGGGTGGCGCAGGCGGGCGTTCATGAGCACGTATTTGCTAACGCCCTCCAGGGCGCGCAGGCCGGTCAGTACGGCGCGCATGTCGCCGGGGGCCAGCCGCTGGCGGGCATCGGCCATGTCCGGCTCGCCCAGGCCGAAGTGGACCGAGCCGATGCGCTCGCGCCGGGCGGCCAGAAAGCGGACATAGGCCGGGTCCGGGGTGAAGGGGACGTCGAGGAGCATGGCCGCCATGGCTTACTCCCGCCGCGCCCAGCGAGCCACGGGCGTGATCCATTCGGGCAGGGGCTGGTAAAAGAGCCCGTGCCCCTTGCTTGAGCGGATGCGAATCTCCTTGAAGACCAGCCCGTCGCCCGAGCCCTGGTCGGCGGCGGCGCGGCACGACCCGGCGTCCATGTCGCCGGCGGCATAGACCGAGAGCATCCTGCCCTTGAGCCGCGCCCCGCGCTTTTTGGCCAGGAACTGGTCGAAGGCAAAGGCGTCGCGCCCTGTGCCGCAGCCCGCCATGATCACGAAGCCCACCCTCGGGTCGCCCAGGGCGGAGGCCGTGAGCAGGGCGATGTATCCCCCTTTGGAGAATCCGGCCACGGTGATGGACTCGGCCGGGACCCCGGCGGCCATGAGGGCGCGCACCTGGCCCGCCACCACGGCCGCGCTCCGGTTGGCGTTGGTCTGGGTGCGGATTTCGTCGATGACGATGAGCCCCCGGTCTTCGAACCGGGCTGTGATGTCGTCGTGGCGGTAGGCGCCGTACCGGGGGCTGACCGCCTGCTCGCCCTGTTTTTCGACCACGGCGCCGTGGAGGTAGATGAGATAGAGGTTGTGCGGATCGGGCGCGGCCATGGCCTCGGCAAAGGAGATGGCCCGGCCTGTTCCGGGGAGCAGCACCAAGACGGCGAGGATCAGGGCGACGCACAGGGGCGCAAGGGAAACATGACGCGACATGACGGCTCCAGAGGGGTTTGGGTGCAAGCGTACGCCCGGTACGGGGAAAAGGCAAAGGCACGGGGGCATCATGATGCCCCCGTGCCTTCAGCTATCCGGTGTGGATGTCTAGAACCGTTCGTAGTCGTCCTCGTCCATGCTCAGGGCGATGCCCCGGGCGGCCGGGCGGGGTGCGGCGGGCTTGCCCGAGGGCAGGGCCTTGCCCGTGGGGCGCTTGGCCACCACTTTGGTGCGGGCCTGGGCGGAGGCTGTCCTGTCTACCTTGAAGAAGTCCATGGCCTGGGCCAGGATCTGGGCCTGGGACGAGAGCTCCTCCGAGGTGGCCGCCATCTCTTCCGAGGCGCCCGCGTTGCCCTGGATGACCTTGTCGAGCTGGGTGATGGCCGTGCCGATCTCGTTCACGCTCTTGTCCTGCTCGGTACAGCTGGCCGCGATCTCCTGGATCAGCTCGGCGGTCTTGCCTATCTGGGGGACCAGCTCGTTGAGCATCCGGCCCGCCTTGTCGGCCACGCCCATGGACGCGTCGGAGAGATCGCCGATCTCCTCGGCCGCGTGTCCGCTGCGCTCGGCCAGCTTGCGCACCTCGGCGGCCACCACGGCGAACCCCTTGCCGTGCTCTCCGGCGCGGGCGGCCTCGATGGCGGCGTTGAGGGCCAGCAGGTTGGTCTGGCGGGCGATGTCCTGAATGATGGTGATGCGTTCGGCGATGCTCTTGAGCGCGCCCACGGCCTCGTTCACGGCCTGGCCGCTCTCCCTGGCTCCGGCGGCGGCCTGGCTGGCTATGGCCTCGGTCTGCCGGGCGTTGTCCATGTTCGAGCGCACGCCCGCGCTCATCTCCTCCATGGAGGCAGAGACCTGCTCGATGGACGACGCCTGCTCGGTGACGGACTGGGACAGGGACTGGGCCGAGGCCGAGAGCTCCTCGCTGCCTGCCGACACGGAGTCGGTGACGGCGTTGACGTCGGCCACCACTTTGTTCAGGCGGTCGGCCATGTTCGTGAGGGAGGCGGCCAACTGGCCCACCTCGTCGTCCTGGCGGATGTCCACCCTGGCGCGCAGGTCGCCCTCGGAGACGGTCTGGGCAAAGCCCATGCCTTCGCGCAGGGGACCGATGATGCCCCGGGCGATGATCCAGGCCAGCAGGAGGCCCAGGAACACGGAAACGATGCCGAAGACCACCATCCCGGTCTGGGTGCTGGCTGCCTCGTGGAGCATGACGTCGTCGGTCATGATGTCGCGGGAGATGATGGTCATGCTTTCGTTGAGCAGCCGCTGCACCTGGTTGAGCTGGGGCACGGTGACGGTGGTGAATATCGCCTTGGCCTGGTCATAGCCCTCCAGGCGGCTGTCGTTGAGGGCCAGCACCTCGTTGATGGCGTCCAGGGTGTCGTGGGCCAGGGGGGCGATGGTCCCGTGAAACAGGGCGCGCGCGGCGGGTCTTTCGTTGTCGGCCATGAGCCGGTTCAGCTTGATGGCGGATTCGTGCAGGGCCGTGTGCGGGGCGTAGATTGCCTGGACACGCTGGCCGAAGGCGGGATCGTCCTTCATGAGTTTTTCGGTGGCCGGGGAGTAGAGCCACTTGCCCAGGCCGCATTTGTGCGGGTCGGTCTGCACGTCTGCCCCGCGCGAGGCGGGATCGAGCAGGGCGTCGCGGATGGCGGCCATCCACATGAGGTGGTCGAGCTTCTTCTCTCGCAGGAAGGAGCCGAGGGCCACGTCCGCCGGGGCGTATTTTTCGGCGATGTCCTTGGCGGAGGTGTGCAGGGTGTTGTGATACTGCTCTATCTCGGCCATCAGGGGCTTGATGGCCGGGACCATGTGCTCCGCCTTTGTCCGCTCGTCGCCGTAGAACCATGTGCCGAAGGCGCACTTGTGCGGATCGGTCTGCACGTTCAGGGTGTGGACGTTGGAGTCGGTCAGCAGTTCGTTGACCTTTTCCGCCCACTTGAGGTGGTCCACAACCTTCTGCGTGAAGTTGCCGCGCAGGGAGTTGCCGGCAATGACCTCTTCGGCATCGGTGACGATGCCGTTGATGCCCATGGCGGCCCAGCCGCCCAAGGCGATAATGAGCACAATGAGCATGCCGAAGCCGACTCCGAACTTGACACAGAGTTTACAGTCCTTCCAACGCATGCCCTTTTCCTCCCTCAAAGAAAATACACTTGCTACATTCAGCGCAAAAAATGCTACATCCAGCTCCGGCTATAGCGTGCGTCTTTACAATAATTGTCGAGAATGTCCAGTATAAGAGCTGGGGTTGCACCGGGTTGGTACAATGGCGCGGCGGGCAAGCGCCCACTGCTGGCCTGAATGTCCGCGCCGGAACGGGCGATGGTGCCTGCGTCCGTGCGAATGTACCGGCCGGAATTGTTGGCTTTATGGTCGTTACCAGGTTCTGAACCGTGTGAATTCCGCCAGGGCCTGGCGTTGGGCCTGGCCGCATATGGCGGTGGTGGCCGCGTGGTGGTCCAGGAGCAGGGCCACGAGATCAGGGTCCAGGATGCCGGATTGGGCCATGTCCTTGAGAACCGCATGGGTCTGGGCAGGTGTCATGCCCGCCCTGTAGGGACGGTCCTCGGTGATGGCGGTGAAGACGTCGGCCACGGCAACGATGCGGCTGCCCAGTGATATCTGGCTGCCTTTGAGTCCGTGGGGGTAGCCGGAGCCGTCGATCCGCTCGTGGTGCTGGCAGGCCCAGTCCGTGATGTCTTCCAGCCCGGGGACGGCGCGCAGGATGGTTTCGCAGGCCGCGGCGTGGTTGCGTACGGTCTCGTATTCCGCGTTGTCGAGCTCCGACGGCTTGTCGAGGATGACGACGGGCACGGCCAGCTTGCCTATGTCGTGGAGGTTCCCGGCCAGGCGGAGTTTGTTCTGATCCTGCACAGACATTCCGGCCAGCCCGGCCAGATGGACGGCGGTCTCGGCCACGCCCTGGGAGTGGGTGGCCGTGTGGCGGCTTCGGAAGTCGATGATGTAGGCGAAGAATCTGGAGAAATGCAGGAGTTGGTTCTCGGGGATCACGTCCTCGACGATGGGAGATTCAACGCCGTCGCGCACATGGGCCCAGGTGTCGGAGATCCGTTCCCAGAAGGCGGACTCGGCCGAGAGATCAAGGAACGCCTCGACCGCCGCCGGGGCGAAGAAGGAGCCGGAGAGGGGGCGGATGCTGTTTCGGATGCGTTCGCGGCCGAGGATACGGGTTCCCACATGGGAGAGGATGTCCACCCGGTCCATGAGGTTGATGATGTTGGCCAGCAGGGGGACGGCGGTGTCCTCCATGGGCGGCAGCCGGTTCCAGCCGGTGTGGTGGTGCAGGATGATGGCGGCGGTCCGGGTCAGCATGGGGTGCAGCCTCAGGAGGCGATACCCGGCCCCGGCGTGGGCGGTGTGGTCTGAGTCGAAGTCGAGCCCGTCGAGGCGCAGGTCGAGTGAGAACGCGCCGATGTCGTGGAGCAGGGCGGCGACGAGCAGGTCCGTGGTGTCCCGCTGGTTGAGGCCCATGGCCCCGCCTATGGCCGCCGCGCCCACGCCAACCCTGCGGTGATGGCCGGTGACCGTGGAGCTGACATAGTCCAGGGCGCCGGAAATCCCGTTGATCAGGTCTAACAGGTAGACATCGTGCGTGGACCCGCTGGCGCGAGGTGGTTGCTGTGTATGCATATCCTTATACTATTGCCGTCGTGCTCATGGGCGATGCATCTCCGAATAGTCATTATGCCATGGGAGAAAAATGGTGTCTGTCAAAAAACTGCAAAAGATAGAAGGAGGTTCGGATGAGGTGGCGGGAGGACTAATCGATAGGCGGGTTTCCCGGGGGGTGTCAAGGGCGTTATTTGCGCTCTTTCGACCTTGTTTCATCCCTCCAACGCCCGTTTCCCGGCCGGGGCAAAAGCCCGTGATACCGTCTCCCCTGGTCCGGGGAAACGGCTCTCCGGCCCGCTGTTGACGCACACACAATCAGCCGCGAAGAGGAGTATCCATGGCCACCAGTGTCATTCAAATCTGCAACAACGCCCTGCTTGATCTGGGGGAGGACGCCATCATGTCCCTTGGAGATGAGGGCAAGGCCGCCGGGCTGTGCAACCATCGCTGGCCCGCGGTGCGCGACGCCGTGCTGCGCGCCCATCCCTGGAACTGCGCCATGGCCCAGGCCGAGCTGGCCGCGGCAACGGCCGCCCCGCTGTGGAAGTGGGAGTTCAGGTATGTCCTGCCCGTGGATTTCCTGCGCATTATCCAGATAGTGGGAGCCGACGGTAACCAGGTCCGGGACTGGGAGATACAGGGGGGTATCGTCCTGTGCAACGAGGACGCGCCCATCTACATTTCCTATGTGCGCCGCGAGACCGATCCCAGGAAGTACGACGCCCTGCTCGACGAGACGCTGGCCGCGCGGCTGGCCGCCACGCTGGCCTATCCGCTCACCGGCTCCACCTCCCTGGCCCAGGCCTGCTGGACCGTCTATCAGGACAAGCTCGGCGAGGCCCGGGGCGTGGACGCGCGCGAGGGCGTGCCCGAGTCCGTGACCCCCACCAACTGGCTCGGAGCCAAGCTGGGCGGACGGTGACCTTCCTGGTCGGCTCGACGTGATCCTGCCGGGGCATTAGGAAGGTGAACCACTCTGATTGCTTCGGAGGACTCAGGCGCGCAGGCCGCAAAAAAAAGGGCCGTCCATCGAGGGCGGCCCTTTCTTTGTCGTGCGTTGTGTCGGGTTATTCCTGCATGCGTTCGATGAGCCCCTGGAGCTGGGTGGCCAGCTGGGCGAGGGATTCGATGGCCTGCCGGGATTCCTGCATGGCGCGGGAGGTTTCCGAGGAGATGATGTTGATTTCGTCGGTGGCCCGGTTGACTTCCTCGCTGGTGGCGGACTGCTCCTCGGCGGCTGTGGCGATGTTGCGTACCTGGTCGGAGGACTGTTCCACCAGCTGGCGGATTTCATCCATGGTCTGGCCGGTGCGCCTGGCGAGCTCGGTGCTCTCCGCCACTGCGGTGACCGCTTCCTCGGTGGCCAGGATGTTGCGCCGGGCGCCGCTCTGGATGTCGTTGATGGCCTGGCTCACCTGCTTGGTGGCGTCCATGGTCTTTTCGGCCAGCTTGCGCACCTCGTCGGCGACCACGGCAAATCCCCGTCCGGCCTCGCCCGCGCGGGCGGCCTCGATGGCCGCGTTGAGGGCCAGCAGGTTGGTCTGGTCCGCAATGTCCTCGATGACCTGCATGATGGTCCCGATGCCGTCGGCCTGCTTGCCCAGCTGGGTCATGCTGCCCTTGAGCTCTTCCGAGCGCGTTTCGATCTGGTTGATGGCGTGGACTACCTCGGCCACCAGCTTTGCGCCGTCCTCCGCCCTTTCGCGGGTATGGTCCGCGTTTTCGGCCGCGTTGGACGCGTTCTTGGCCACTTCGAGCACGGTGGCGTTCATCTGCTCCATGGCCGTCGCGGTCTCGGAGACGCGCTCCTGCTGCACTTCCGTTCCCCGGGTGGACTGCTCCACCTGGGCCGAGAGTTCCTCGGCAGCGGACGAGACCTGGTTGGCGATGGCGTCCGCTTCCTGGGCCACGGCGAGAATCCTGTCATGCTGGGCCTTGGTCTGGCGTTCGGACTGCTTGATGGTGGTCATGTCCTTGATCAGGGTGAAGCCGCCGATGATGTTGCCGTCAAAGTCCTTGAGGGGCGCGCTGTCCACCAGGATGTCGTAGCTTTTGCCCTTGGCTGTCTTGCCGGAGGTCTCCTGGCCCAGCAGGCTGCAGTCGTCGAGCATGCACTTGTGCAGGCTCGTCTTCTTGGCCGCGTCGCCGTAGACGAACTGGCCGAAGGCCTTGCCGATGTAGTCCTCGGGCTTGCCGGGCTTGTCGAAGAGGTCGAGCTCCAGCTGATTGATGAAGGTGATCTTTTCATCAAGATCCATGACCACGCACGGCACGGTCAGGCCGTTGAGCAGCCCCTCGGAGAACCCGAGCTTGTTCTTGAGCTCGGCGGTCATGTCGCGCACGGCCACGATGGTGTCGCCGATGGCGTCCTTGGCCGGGTATTCGATGGTGGCGTTGTAGTTGCCCTTGGCCACCTCGCGGGTGAAGTCGGAGAGGGTGCGCAGGGGGCGGATGACGCGCCGGATGATCAGGGTCATGAGCAGGGAGAGGACGAGGATGGACGCCATTGCCACCCCGACGTTCCAGTACAGGACCTTCTTGTCCACGCCGTGCATCATCTCATCCTGGGTGAGGGCGAACCCGTAGCTCCAGCCCCAGGGCTTGAAATGCTTGATGAAGACCTGTTTGTCGTTCCCCTTGAATGTATACTGGACGAGTCCGTCCTCAACGTTTTCGAACTCGGGCCAGAAGTCGTAGTCGGCCAGGGTCTTGCCTTCGATGGTCGGGTGCAGAACGAGCAGGCCGGTGTTGTTGAATATGAAGCCGTATCCCTGCCCGCCCACGCTGGCGGCCTCCACAGCCTGACGGAAGGCCGGGGAGAGAATCTTCCTGCCCACATAGATGACGCCGATGACGGTTCCCTGGGCGTCCTTGAGGGGCTTGTATGCGGTCTGGTACCAGGCGTTCACCACGTAGGCGATGCCGTAGTAGGTCTCGCCCTTGATGATGGTCGGGTAGACCGGGCTGGACTCGGGGATGTAGGTTCCCACGGCCCGGGTGTTGTCGAGCTTCATGACGTTGGTGGAGATGCGCAGCAGCTTGCCCGGGAGCAGCTGGAAGATGGTGGCGGTTCCGCCCACGCGCCGTTGCACCGTGTCGACCAGGGAGAAGTTGCCGTTGACGCTCTGGTAGCCGAACATCATGGTCGGGATCGAAACATTCTCTTTTTCCTTCGAAACCTGATTGATGATGGTCATGGAGATCATGTTCATGTCGTCAAGGCGCGGCGAGCCTGCGGCGGCGATGGTCTCCTCCATGATGGACAGGTCGCCCTTGACCTTGTCGTTGAGCAGGTCCTCCTGCATCTTCATCATGTTCAGGGTGCTCTCGGCAGAGGATTCTATGGACGTTCTGCCCAGCACCTCGAGCGAGTCGTGCACCTGGACATAGGTCACGCCCGACATGACGACGATGGCCATGATGACCACGGAAAGGATGCCGAGCTGGAGCTTGGTTTGGAATGGAAGTGTCTTCAGGATCACGATAGCCCCTCGCCTTCTTGTTGGGTTCGTCCGTGTCTAAATAACAGAAAATTCCGGCCGGATACGGGTGGGAATTATCTATTTCGTAACATTGCGTAACAAATGGTGTCAACGAGGCGTTGCGGTTTGGGATTCGGTTATTTGCCGTAAGCTTGCCGCCATTGCGCGGGGGTCATTTTCAGCCCGCCATGGGCCCAGAAGCCGCTCCGCGCTTTGCGCGCCTGCTCCTCGGCCCGTTTGAGCCGCTGGTAGTGGGCGGTGTTGGGCTTGACGGCGATGGCGAGGGCCAGGCCGGAACGGACCATCTCCTCGTTGAGCATGGTGTCGCCGCAGTAGACATAGGCGAGCGTCCGGCCGTAGCGGTCCCGCCGCTCGGCGTCGAACTCCAGGCGCAGTGTCCGGCCGTAGCAGATGTGCATGACCTTGGTCCGGGCCTGGGTTCCGAACTCCTGCCGCCCCTCGGGGGCGTCTATGCCGATGAGACGTACCTTCACGGAGCGTCCGGCGCTCTCCAGCAACAGGGAGTCGCCGTCGATAACGGTCAGGAGCCGCGCCTGCTCTGCACGGGCCAGCCCGGGTGAGAGCGGGACAAGGACGGTCCCGGCGAGCAAAGCGAGGGTCAACACACCTGCCATGCGCCGCAGGAGAAAGCCGAAGTCGTGGAGGAAAAGAGGGTTGCGTGCAGTCATCGGAACGTCATATATAAAATGATCA
>CAMYLL010000046.1 GCA_947259235.1 uncultured Pseudodesulfovibrio sp.
AAAGCCCATGTCTTTGAGGCCGGTGACAACGGACGGGCCTTCCGCGGTGAACAGCTCCAGGCCGACCTTGAGCCAGGTGGCCGCGCCCCGGAGCGACCGGGCCATGGCCAGGGCGGACGCGCCGTCCCCGTAGTCGAGCGCGACGACCAGCTCAGCCATCGGTCCTCCAGGTCTGAAGGATGCTGTCCAGTATACCGGGCCGCAGGGAGGGCTTGCACCGCCCGGCCAGATACACGGCCCGGAGTTCCTCATAGGCGGTGTCCAAGTCGTCGTTCACCACCCAGTTGTCGAAGAACTCCGCCTGGGCCATCTCGCCGGCGGCGTTCTCCAGCCTGCGGGCGATGGACTCCTCGGAGTCCGTTCCGCGGCCGGTGAGCCTGCGCACCAGCTCGGCCCGCGACGGCGGCAGCAGAAAGACGAAGGTCCCCTTGTAGAAGGTTTTCTTCAACTGCTTGGCCCCCTGCACGTCGATGTCGAAGAGGACGTCGCGCCCCTCGCCGAGCATCCGTTCCACGGGCTTGGTGGCCGTACCGTAAAAGTTGCCGTGGACCTCGGCCCACTCGCAGAACTCGCCCCGGCTGCGCATGGCCACAAAGGCGTCGCGGCTGACGAAGTTGTATTCGCGCCCGTCCTGCTCCTGGCCCCTGGGAGCACGCGTGGTATAGGAAACCGAGAACCCGAAATCAGGAAACTCCTTCCTGAGCATGTCGATGAGCGTGCTCTTACCCGTACCGCTGGGGGCACAGACCACGAGCACCTGGCCGAGGCGGGAGATGTGTTCGTCCTTCACCGGCTACTCCCCCTCTTCCGCGCTGAACCGCTGGCCGATGGTTTCCGCCTGGATGGCGGAGAGGATGACGTGGTTGGAGTCGGTGACGATGATGGCGCGGGTCTTGCGCCCCTGGGTGGCGTCGATGAGCCGCCCCTCCTGCCGCGCGTCTTCCCTGAGCCGACGCATGGGCGCGCTGGTGGGGTTGACTATGGACACGACGCGGTTCAGGACCACGAAGTTGCCGAAGCCCACGTTGAGCAATCCCTGTTTCTGCATAACTACCTACAAAATCCTTGAAACTGTTTCGATTATCCTGCCTGTTCCCGGGGAGAGCGGCCGGGCGGCTACTCGATGTTCTGCACCTGCTCGCGACACCGCTCAAGCTCCGCCTTGAAGTCAACCACCAACCGGCTGACCTCGACATCCTGGGCCTTGTTGCCGCAGGTGTTGATCTCGCGGAAGGTCTCCTGGATGAGGAAGTCGAGCTTCTTACCCACGTCGCTCTGCGAGCGCAGGGTCTCGCCGATGCGGGTCAGGTGGGCTTCCAGGCGGGTCAGCTCCTCGGACACATCGAGCTTGTCCGTCAGATAGGCCACTTCCTGGAGCATGCGGTCCTCGGAAAAGTCGGCCCCGGCGGAATCGAGCATGTCCTTGATGCGCTGGCGCAGGTTGGCCTTCTTCTCCTCAAGGATGTCGGGGATGCGCACGGCCACCGCGTCGGCTATCTCGCGCAGGGTGTCGAGCCGGTTCGTCAGGTCGACCACCAGCGCCTCGCCCTCCAGGGTTCGGGCGTCCATCCAGTCCTTGAGGGCCGCCTCAAGGCCGGTGGTCAGGCTCTCGGCCAGGCCGGGATCAGGCTCGTTGCCCGCGTCGCGCCACAGCGACGACATGGAGAGCACCCGGTTGTAGTCGGGCTCGAAGACGCGGCCTTCGCTCGCGGCCAGCTTCTCCATCTGGCGGAACATGGCCCGGGCCATGGTCTCGTTGAAGGTCACGCCCAGGATTCCGGCGTCCATGACTTCGAGGTTCAGGGAGATGTCCACCCGGCCGCGCGAGGCGTGGGTGCGCACCACCTTTTCCCATCCGTTCTCCAGCCCGCGCAGGTAGCCGGGCATGCGCCATTTGACGTCCAGAAAACGCCCGTTGACGCTTTTGATCTCCCAGACGTGGGTCCACGCGTCCTCTGTGGTCTCGAACCGACCGAAACCGGTCATGCTGACAGGCATATTATTCTTCCTTTCGTTTATTGAGCTTGGTTTTATACAACTGACGCAACTTTGTCAGCCGCGATTTCATGTCACTGCCCGCGTAATCCGGGAAGGTCCAGGGAAAATCCACCCACCCCCGGTTTTGCCAGATGAGGGTCAGGTCCGCCCAGATGCCCTGCCCCAGATAAATGCGGTGCGAAAAATTCTTGCCCGTGGCCAGCACGAGCCGCTCCAGGGTGATGAACCCCGGGTCGAGGTTGAACATGCGGCGGCCATCCTCCGCCCGGGCGGACTCAAGACCGTTGGTGAAGCACTTGATCCCCGCCAGCCCGTCCAGCGGACGCAGCGCCTCGAAAGCCATCAGCCGCCGGGTGATGGGCGTGCCCAGCTCCTGGTCGTAGTAGCCCGTCTGGTCAAAGGTGAACGGGTCGGTCACCACCTCCGCAGGGCCGAAGCGCGCCTCGAGCTCGCCCAGCAGGTCGGGCCAGCAGGCGTCCCATCGGGCGCAGAGCACCGATATGACGAGCAGCCCCGGCAGAGGGGGCTTGGGTACGCTCACGGCATGTCCCCACGTGGTTTCTCCGGCAGCGGCTCCACCAGAACGACGCCCCGGTCCTGGCCCACGGGCCTGCCCCGGACCATGGAACGCGGGCCGCATCCGTCGGGCAGCGCGGTCAGCCTGCACGCGGCGTAATATTCGCTCACTCCCCGCCCGGCCCCGTCCTGAACCAGCACGTCGAGGTGGTCCAAACCGAGGAGCCGCTCCCTGAACGCCCTGCGCTTGCGGCCGATCAGCCCGCGCAGTCTCTCGGCCCGTGCCTTGCGTTCGGGCACGTCCACCTGGCTGTCCATCGTGGCGGCGCGGGTTCCGGGCCGCTCGGAGTAGGGAAACACGTGGGCATAGGTCAGCGGCAGCTCGCGGCACAGGCTCATGGTGTTCTCGAACCCGGCCTCGCCCTCGCCCGGAAAGCCGCAGATGAGGTCCGCGCCCAGCCCCATGACCGGCCAGACCTCGGCCAATCCCTTGAGAAAATCCACGGCACAGCGCGGGTCGTAATGCCCCCGGCCCATGGCGCGCAGCACGTCAGGGTCACCGCTTTGCAGCGAGAGATGCAGCTGGGGGCAGACCATGGGCGATCCGGCCAGGGTGTCGAGGGCCTTGGCCGTGAGCTGGCCTGGCTCCACGGACGAAATGCGAAACCGCGCCCGTCCGGCCCAGCGCGGCGAGAACTCCCTGTTCAGATGGGTCAGCAGATCCCAGAAATCCGTTGTGCCGGGCAGACCCCGGCCATAGTGGCGCAGGTTGATGCCGCTGAGGACCAGCTCGCGAAACCCCGCCTCAAGCAGGCGCGCCACTTCCGCGGCCACCTCGTCCGGCTCCCTGCTCACGGACGGGCCGCGCGTCAGCGGGACGATGCAGTAGGTACAGCGGTGGGAACAGCCGTCCTGCACCTTGACCACGGCCCGCGCGCGGGAATAGCCGGAGATGGAAAACGGGGCAAAGGCGGCGGGACTGACGGAAACATCGGCGTCCGGCCCTGGCCCTGCCAGCAGCTCGGCCTTGTCCGCCTGGGGAACCACGCGGACCACGCCGGGCAGGGCGGCCAGCTCGTCAGCCATGACCTGGGCGGCGCAGCCGGTGACGATGATCCCGGCTGCGGGATTGGCCCGGTTGAGCCGTCTCACGGTCTTGCGCAGGTCGGCCACGGCATTGGCCGTCACCGCGCAGGAGTTGACCAGGATCAGGCTCGCCTCCTCGGGCGAACCGGTCTCAACGGCTCCGCCGTCCCCGGCCCACGCCTCGGCGATGGACCGTGTCTCGTACTGGTTGATCTTGCACCCCAGGGTGGCGGTGTAAAAGGAAATCATATAATGTCGGCCTACTGCTTCGATGAACAATCATACCCTGAAAAAGAAAATACACCCATGACACACACACTGTCCGCCCGCATCCTTTCGCTGCTCCTGGCCACACTCCTGCTCGCATTGCTTGGCGGCTGCGGCATGTCGCAACCCAAACTGGCCGGGAACCTGTCCATGACCCTCAAGGACTACGAACAGGCCGTCACGGAATACAACAAGGCCCTCAAGGACGACCCGGACTCGGCGCGCCTGCTGACCGGCCTCGGCCGTGCGTACTACAACCTCGGCGAGTACGACAAGGCCGAGGAGGCCTTTCGCCACGCTTCCGATATCGAGGACTATCCGAGCGCGGTCTTCTATACCGGGCTGTGCCGCATAGCCAAGGGCGACCGCCAGGCCGGTTTCGACATCCTGACCAACTTCCGTTACACAGGCAAGGTCCACGTCACCTCGTCCGTTCGCGACAGGGCCAAGCTCCTGGCCGCCAACCCGGACCTGACCAGCGAAGCCATAACCCAATCCATGTTCCGGGCCTGGGACGAAGGACTTGAGCGGGAACGGGATTCCGGCCGCTCCAGCTAGCCCGCCCGTGCGGACTAAAGCATTTGCCCACAAGGGTCAATGGCATGAGACGGGAGTCAAGACAATGAGACAGACGTTGATTGCATGGATCGCCGCCCTCGCCCTGCTGGCGGGATGCGTGTCGACCAGCGTGGGCGTCAGCTCCGGCCCGGGCGGGAGCGTGAGCGCAGGGGTCGCCGCCACTTCCGGCATGGGCATCACCTTCAGCAGCTATGGCGACTTCCTCTACAGCGGCCCGTACGCCGCCTTCCGCAGCAACCGCGAGGGACTGCGGGAACATCTCGACGGGAACTACGCGGCGGCAGCCAGGCTGTTCCAGGCCACTCTGCGCGACTATCCCGGGAACCCGGACGCCGTCTACTACCTCGGGCTGTCCCTCATCAGCGACGGCTCCCGCGACACAGGGTTCGCCACCCTCGGGCAATACCGCGACCCCCTGCGCATGCGCATCACCCAGGAGGTGCGCTGGTGGGCGAATTATTGCGAAAAGAAACCGGACATGACGCCGCAGGACATCCGCCGGACCATGAACAAGGCCCGCGTTGAAGGCTATCAGCGCGAACGCGAGGAAGCCTGGGAAAACCGCTGGGACCGCTGACCACGCACCGCCAGCCGACCATCACACTGCCTGCACGGATCAGTCCCGCAGGGATTCCTCTATGACGCCACCGCCAAGGACCGCGCCGTCCTGCGTGTAGACCGCGGCCACCTGTCCCGGGGTCGGCCTGCCGTGCGGCTCCAGGAAATGAAAACGCAGCCTGCCACCGGACATGGCCCACCGCGCCGGACGGGCCTGCTGGCGATAGCGCGTCTGGAGCATGACCACCTCGGGCCACAGGGCCGGGTCCGCCATGCAGTTGACCTGCCCGGCCACGCATCCCGGCGAATCAAGGGATTCCCTTGGGCCGACCACCAGCGCGTTGCGCGCCACATCCTTGTCCAGCACATAAAGCGGCTGCGTCCAGGCCACGCCCAGGCCGCGCCGCTGTCCCTGAGTATGGCGCCACAATCCCTTGTGCCTGCCCACCCGGGTTCCGTCCTCAAGCACGATCGGCCCGCCGCCGGGCATGCGCCCCCGCCGTACCAGAAACGTCTGATAGTCGTCGCCCGGCACAAAACATATCTCCTGACTCTCGCCCGGCAGGGGCGGCTCAAGGCCACGCTTGGCCAGGGCGGCGGGCACGTCCCGCTTGCACATCCCGCCCAGGGGGAAATAGGCCAGCCGCAACCTCTCCACTGGGACCAGCGAAAGAAAATAGCTTTGATCCTTGAGGGAATCGACGCCGCGCACGAGAAGCGTACCATACGGTTCGCGTTCCTCCATGCGGACGTAATGGCCGGTGGCCAGACGGGTGGCCCCGAGGCCCCGGGCCGCGTCGAGGAGCACGCCGAACTTCATGCGCGGGTTGCACACGGCGCAGGGGTTGGGCGTCAGGCCCGCCCGGTAGTCCGCCGCAAAGGGCGCGACCACCTCGCGCTCGAATTCCCGGTGCAGGTCCAGGGCGTGAAAGGGAACGCCAAGCTCCCGGCAGGCCCGGTCCAGACCTGCCACCACAGGCTCCCTGTCAGCCCCGGGCTTGAGAAAATGCCCGTGCACGGCCAGCAGGTCATGCCCGCTCTCACGCATCAGGGCCAGGGTCAGCAGGCTGTCCATGCCGCCGCTCACGGCTACGGCTGTCTTCATCGTCCATCCAGTGTGTTTTGGGTCCGGCGGTCGGGGTCGTCCCCGCGCCCTTGGCCGCATCCTAAAGAACAGGATACCGATTGCAAAGGATTTATGGACGCATGAGCGCTTCGGGGTCCGCACGCCGTCCTGCGCGGGCACGGCTGACCAACACGATTTGATCGCCAGGCCGCGGGACGGACGCGCGGAAAGTGTGCTAGGAAAGAATCCATGCACAACCGCACAAGACAAAGGAGCTTTCATATGAAACGTCTACGCCACCTGCTGCTGGCCGCTCTCTTCGCGGTTCTGGCAGCTCCGCAGGCATTGGCCTGCACCACGATGATAGCCACGCCCGGAGCCACGGCGGACGGGTCCATGATGGTCACCCATTCCGACGATGACGAACTGGGCGACCAGCGCCTCGTCTTCGTTCCCGCCAAGGATCAGAAGGGAGTCCGCAAGGTCTACCCCGAGGCATACGCCTACCCGCGCATCGTCACCGACGACCGAGGCCCGGCCTACGACACCAAGGGCTACCCGCCCACAGAGGCCCTGGGAACCGTACCCTATGCCGAGATCTGGAAGATCCTGGGCCGCGAGCAGAAGCGGTCCTTCACCTATTTCGACGGCAATTACGGGATCATGAACGAGAAGAACCTGATGATGGGCGAGTGCACCAACGCCGCGAACTTCGAGCCCAAGGCCAACCCCACGGCGTCCTCGGGCAACCCGCAACGGATATTCTACAGCTCGGAACTCTCCCGCATCGCCCTGGAGAACTGCACCACCGCGCGCGAGGCAATCAAACTCATGGGCGGACTGATCGAGAAATACGGATTCTACGACACGGGCGAGACCCTGCTGGTGGCCGATGAAAAAGAGGCCTGGGTCTTCGAGATGTGCGCCCTGCCCGATTCCAGGTATCACTCCGCATGGGTGGCCAAACGCGTGCCGGACGGCGAGTATTTCGTGGCCGCGAACACCTTCCGCATCCGCGAGGTGATCAAGGACGACCCGGACAACTTCCAGTACTCCAGGCTGCTCATCCCCGGCCTGAAAAAGCTGAAGTGGTGGGACGAGAGCAAGCAGGGGCCCGTGGACTGGCTGCGCGCCGTCAGCCCCGGTGAATATAACCACCCCTACTACTCCCTGCGCCGCGTCTGGCGCGCCATGGACCGGGTCAACCCGGACCTGGGCCTCTCCCCATGGGTCAAGGACACCTACTCCACGGACTATCCCTTCTCCATCCCGCCGAGCACCAAGCTCGACCTGGCAAAGGTGTTCGCCCTGTACCGCGACCATTATGAAGGGACCCAGTTCGACCTGACCAAGGGCGTGGCCGCCGGTCCCTACGGCGACCCGCACCGCTTCGTCGGTCCCTATGACGGCAACCAGAACAACGTGGACGCGGACAAGAAGTTCTACGGCGCATGGGAGCGGGCCATCTCGGTCTTCTACCAGGGCTACACCTTTGTCTGCCAGACCCGGCCAAACGCCCCGGAATACACCAAGGGCGTGGTCTGGTTCGGCCCGGACGTCTCGGCAACCACCTGCTTCGCGCCCTTCTTCTCCAAGATGGCGCAGCTCCCCAAGCCCTATCAGTCGGGCGACCCCCAGGCCTTCGATCCGTCCTCGGCCTGGTGGCACTTCGACCTGCTCGCCAACTGGTCGCGGCTCAACTTCCAGCGCATCACCAAGGTGGACATCGAACCCGTACAGCAACAGCTTGAAAGCGCGGCCATGGATGGCGTCCTGGCCATGGACGAGGCCGTGGCGGGCAAGAGCGACGAGGAGGCCCGCAACATCGTCACCGAGTTCGGGTTCGTCAACGCCGGACAGGTGCTCGACACATGGCGCGACCTGACCTTCGCCATCTTTGCCAAGTACTCCGACGGCTACATCAACCTGCCCGGCGGGCCGGCCAAGGCCATCGGCTACCCCTCGGACTGGCTCGACAAGACAAACTACGCCGACGGCCCGGTGAGCTACGACATAAAGTAGCCCGCGCCGCAAAACCATGACCTGACACGAAAGAGCCGGTCGCCGAAAATGTTCGGCGACCGGCTCCGGTCATTGATGCGGTTGTCCCTGCTCCTACAGCGCGGGCTGGGGCATGGGGTCGAGATTGCACTCCAGGCAGGCGGCCACGGAGAGCATGGTCGCCTCCTCGAAGGGGCGGCCCATGAGCTGGAGGCCCACCGGCATGCCCGAGTCGCTGCCCAGCCCAACGGGCAGGCTCATGCCCGGGAGTCCGGCCAGGTTCAGGGAGATGGTGAAGATGTCCATGAGATACATCTGGAGCGGGTCCGCCTTGGCTCCGGCCTTGAAGGCCGTGGTCGGGCAGACCGGCCCGGCGATGAGATCGCACTGGGTCAGGGCCGTGTCGAAATCCTGGCGCAGCAGACGGCGGACCTTGGCGGCCTTGTTGTAATAGGCATCGTAATAGCCGGAGGAGAGCACGTAGGTTCCCATGATGATGCGCCGCTGCACCTCGTCGCCGAACCCTTCGGTGCGGCTGGCGGTGTACATGTCGATGAGCTCCTCGGCCCCCTCGCTGCGATGGCCGAAGCGGACGCCGTCGAACCGGGAGAGGTTGGACGACGCCTCGGCCATGGCGATGATGTAGTAGGTGGCGATGGCGTAGTCCGTCAGGGAAAGGGACACCGGAACGGTCGTGGCGCCCAGCGCCTCGGCCTTGGCCACGGCGGCCCGGCAGGCGGCCTCTACCTCGGGGTCAAGGCCCTCGCCCCAATACTCCCTGGGCAGGCCGATGGTCACGCCGTCAAGGGACTCGCGGCCCAGCCCGGACAGATAGTCCGGCACAGGCACGTCCACGGAAGTCGAATCCCTGGGGTCGTGTCCGGCGATGACCTGGAGCACGCGGGCGGCGTCTTCCACGGAGCGGGTCATGGGGCCAATCTGGTCCAGGGACGAGCCGTAGGCGATGAGGCCGTAGCGGGACACCCGGCCATAGGTGGGCTTGAGCCCGACGATGCCGCAAAAGGAGGCAGGCAGGCGGATGGAGCCGCCGGTATCCGTACCCAGCGCGGCAAAACACTGGCCCGCGGCCACCGATGCGCCGGAGCCGCCGGACGAGCCGCCCGGCACGCGTTCCACGTCCCAGGGGTTGCCGGTCTGGAAAAAGGCGGAGTTCTCGGTGGACGAGCCCATGGCGAACTCGTCCATGTTCGCCTTGCCGATGACCACGGCCCCGGCCTCGCGCAGCCTGGTCACGGACGTGGCGTCATAAAAAGGAACGAAATTTTCGAGAATCTTCGAGGCGCAGGTGGTCCTGGTTCCCCGCGTGGTGAGCAGGTCCTTGAGCACCACGGGCACGCCCCACAGGGGCTTGGCCGGGTCCGGGCCCTGGGCGTCCATGGCCGCGGCCTGGGTCCTGGCCTCGTCGGCGGTGACGGTGATAAGCGCCCGGACAGAAGGCTCGGTGGCCTCGATGCGGCTCAGGCAGGCTTCCACCGCCTCGGTCACGGTCACCGTGCCGTCCTGCAACAATCCGGCAAGCTCGGTGAGCGTCTTGGTATGGAGTTCAGACATGTTCTATCCTGAATGTGTGCGATGCGTTGAAAACGGGGAAAAACCGGACAGCGGCCGGCTAGACGATCCGGGGAACGATGAAGAACTGGCCGTCCTGCCTGGGCGCGTTGCCCAGTATCTCGTCACGGGAGAACTCCTTCCTCGCCACGTCGAGACGGAGCACCGTCGTGTGCTCCACCGGGCTGTACATGGGTTCCACGCTGTCAGTGTCCAGCTCGCCGAGCTTGTCCATGTGCCCCAGGATATCGCCGAGCTGTCCGGCGAACAGTTCGAGCTTCTCCTGCGGAAGGTCGAGACGCGAGAGCCGCGCGACCTTGGCCACTTCTTCCGGGCTTATCTTCATTATCGATGCTCCTTGCGCTTCACGATGCGATCCGGCGCGGCCGCCTGATCGGCACGGGGACCGGGCCGCCGCGCTGTTAGAAAATGTTCTTATCCTGCCGGGCCTTCTCGGCTTCCTGCCGCTTCTCATAGGCATCCAGGCGCTTCTCCCGGCCCGCCTTGGCCTGGGCTATGCGCTGGGCGAGCCAGGCGGCGTTCACCAGCCGCTTGCCGTTGCTGGCCGGGCTGAAGAGATAGAGGTTCTGGCTGGCCACGCCCCGGGCGTCCCAGGTCATGGGGGCCATGCTGTAGTCCACGCCACGGACCGAGGCCACGCGCGCGTTGACGTCGTCTGCGGTCCAGCCCGAGGGCAGTGTGCCGAAACGACCGGCAAAGCGCAGGAAGTCGTAACCGAGGGCCACCCAGAAGTCCGCCTGGCCGAGGCCTTCCTCGGTCATTGCGGCCTGCAGGGCGCGGCCTCCCTCGCTGTCTTCCCACCATGCGCCGGGGCAGACGGCCAGTCTGTAGTAGTGGTCGTCGATGTTCTTGGCCCCGTCCAGGGCCCGACTCCACAGACTCGGGCCGAGAAAGACGAGCTGGTCGCCTTCGTAAAAGAAGAAAGTGGGCAGCAGGGTCTGAGCCTGGCCCCACCCGTCGGGCACGAAGACCGCGCCGAAATCGGGCTGCTCCAGCGGCACGTCCTTGTTCTCGCTGAAGTCCGCGGGGACCTTGAGCAGCTTTGCCACCCGCTTGCCCCACTGCTTCAAATCCTTTGACGGATAGGACTGCATGCCCCGGATGCGGCCGCCCAGGGGAGCGGCCTCGCGGTAAAAGGTCTCGGCCATGGCCCGGCCGAATTTTTCCTCGGGATAGAAGATAGCCAGGTCCTTGATGCCCAGCTCGTCCACGGCGAGGTGGACAAGGCTGCGCACCTCGTCGTTGCGGCTGGAGAAGAACCTCCATGCGTCGCGTCCCTCTTCCAGATCGCCCAGCGAAGCCAGAAAGGTGAAGACCGCCCGCTTGTCGAGCACGCGCTCGCCCGGGGCCACGCCCTCGTAAAGCTGCTTGAACGCCTGCACGCGCAGGGGACCGCCCACCACGGAGTAATTGCCGGGCAGCTCGGCCAGACGCTTTTCCCACCCGGGGGCCTCGGTGTTGATGACGCGCAGATCCACGTCCACCGCCTCCTGGGCCAGCCGCCACTGGGCCAGCCCGGCGCCGCGCAGGATCTTGACGCCAACCTTGCCGTAGGGACCGGTCAGGGGCAGGGCAAGGGCCAGCCCGACGCGCGGCAGGCCGTACTTGTCCTCAAGCCCGGCCAGGGTCCGCTCCAGGGACGCCCGGTCCTCCAGTTCGCCCTTGGCGGCCAGATTGCGCATGGTCCGCCATACGGACGACCAGGTCTCCTTGTTCGGCGCCTCGCGCACGCCCCGCTCGAACCCGACGAGAACATAGGGAAAGCGCCACTGCTGATCCACGGCCACGGCCTTGGACAGCTCCATGATCCTGACGTCGTCCAGTCCTTGAAGGACGGCGAGATAGTCGTGCTCCATGGCCGCCCGGGCCTGGGCATCGGGAGCCTGGGCATAGAAGACGGCCAATGCGTCCAGGGCGCGCTCGAAGTCGCCCCGGGTGCGATAATACTCGGCATACCACTGGGCCGCATCGGCGCGGGTGGCCCACGGGATCGTGGACGCGGCCTGGAGCCACTTGAGGTGGTTCTGCAACCGCTCCGTCTTGTCCAGGGCTGCCATTGTGTCGAGGTAGGTGCGCTCCCAGTACCCAAGCTCGATGGCCTTGGCGTCCAGGTTGGCCCAGTTCTCCAGCGCTATGCGTGCCTGATGATAGTGTCCGTTGCGGTAGGCGGAGTCGGCCAGTCGGCCGTAGATGACGGGCAGCTCGCTGCGCACGAGGTCCTGGCGTTCCAGCAGCGCGGCATAATACAGTTCCGCCGCTTCCCAGCGTTTGGCCTGCCAGGCGGCGTCGGCCTCCACCAGCAGATTGGGGGTGGAGAGAAGCTCCACGCTCTTTATGGTCTGCCTCGGAGCGCAGCCCCAGCCGAACAGGGCCAGGAGAGCAAGAAGCAGAAGCATCCTGAGAATGGTGGGCATGGTGGTCGATCCGTGTAGTGTGCGCATGATGTATCGTGTCCCGGCTTTGGTGGGCGGGCAAATAAAAACCCGGCCCGCATCATGCGGGCCGGGATATGCTATACTTCGCTTGGCCTTCCAAGGCAAGTTGGATTACTTGACCTCGGTGTAGTCCGCGTCGACCACGTCGTCGTCGCCCTTGGCGGAGGCGGAACCCCCGGCCTCGCCGCCCGCTCCGGCCTCGGGGCCGCCGGGCTGCGCGGTGGACTGCTGGGCGTAGAGCTGCTCGGCCAGCTTGTGTGAGGACTGGGACAGCTCGTCGGTCTTGGCCTTGATCACGTCCGCGTCGTCGGTCTCAAGCGCCTTCTTGAGGGCCTCGATCTTGGTCTCGATGTCAGCCTTGAGCCCGGCGTCTACCTTGTCGCCAAGGTCGCGCATGGACTTCTCGGAGGTGTAGATCAGGGTGTCCGCATTGTTGCGGGCCTCGATCAGCCCCTGCTTCTTCTTGTCCTCGTCGGAGTGAGCCTCGGCGTCCTTGACCATCTGCTCGATCTCGTCATCGGAGAGACCCGAGGACGCGGTGATCTGGATGGACTGCTCACGGCCGGTTCCCATGTCCTTGGCGTTGACGTGGACGATACCGTTGGCGTCGATGTCAAAGGAGACCTCGATCTGCGGCACGCCGCGCGGCGCCGGCGGAATGCCGGAGAGCTCGAAGTTGCCGAGCAGTTTGTTGTCCGCGGACATGGGCCGCTCTCCCTGGAAGCACCGGATGGACACCGA
>CAMYLL010000047.1 GCA_947259235.1 uncultured Pseudodesulfovibrio sp.
CGGCTGCCAGGGCATGGATGCCCGCGAAAACTCTGATGAGGCAGGAAGCCGAATTCCTTTTAATGAGGCGGCTGGCAGCGCACCCCCGCACGCAAGGCGGCGGCGAGCATTGGCCGCGGGCGCTCCGAGGCAGGCGGCTAAAAGAAAAAAGTTGTCACCCTCATAGAATGTTCCTAGCCGTCCACGTCAGCGGACAAGCACAGCCGGCCGCAAGAGGATCGTTTGAGCACCGCCAGGAATGCGGCTTCCATTGCGGTGGACGTTCGCGCCGGCATCCCGCGTTCCATGCTCGCGTGCCCATCCCGCGTTCCTAGCCGCGCGGCCTTTCTCGCATCGAGACCTTTCTTGCCTCCTTGATTCAAATTTAGCTTTGTCATTGCTTGCAGCTTCGATGGATCGGTAAGATGTAATTATGATTAGACTTTCGCCAAGCACATGGTAGGATGCCAGAATGGACACTGTTTACATTGAAACTTCAATCGTGAGCTACGCCACAGCGTGGCCGAGTCGAGACATCCAAGCCGTCGCCTTGCAGCAGCAAGCGCGCGATTGGTGGGAATTGGAACGCCCAAAATTCGATCTCGTGACGTCACAGCTTGTAATTAATGAAGCTTCAGTGGGCGATCCGCCCGCTGCCAGAGAGCGTCTCAAATTGCTGGATGGTCTGCAGCTTGTCGATGTGGAGGCTGACGCCCAGGCTCTCGCTGCTCAGATACTGTCGGCTCACCTGATGCCACAAAAAGCCGCTGCGGATGCGTTGCACGTTGCCGCGGCCGCGCTAGGTGGCGTAAAATATTTACTGACGCTGAATTGCACACACATCGCAAACGCCTATGAACTTCCTCATGTCTACGAACTACTGGATGATGCGGGACTGGGCCAGCTGCTGATTTGTACTCCCGCAGAATTCTTAGGAGGAAACAATGACGAAGACTCCGATACTTGACGAACTGCACGCCGTGCGTGAGCAACTGCTTGCGGATGCTGGCGGCACGCTGGAGGGGTTGGTTGCCAAGATTCAGGCAGATCAAAAAGCGTCCAGCCGTACCATCCGCAAATCACAACGAACCTGCCAATCTACCGAAGGGACGAAAAAAGAAAAAGCTTCACCTTCGTGGGACGTTCCTAGCCATTAGATGGGCGGCCAAGTACAGTCCGCTCTGCAAGGGATCGGCTTCTATCGCGATGGATGACCACGCCGGTCATCCCGCGTTCCACTGCGGCTGTTACCTACTTGCTGCTTGTTGCTTTTAAAGCCAAGTCAATCATGTCGATGATTGTGTCTTGTGCCTTCTTGGGAAGCGACTCGATCTGTTTCAATCAAGGAACTTGGACGTCAATTCGGTAAGAAACAGGCCCAAAGTGCGATCAGAGTGCAGCACGTAACACTTCTTCGAAAAAAACTGCCAGAAATACAACTGGGGGGTGTATGGATTTTCTGCCACACGGTTGTAGACTGCGATAACGGTAGCCCTGGCGGAGACGAATGATCATGAGCTGCCAGACCATCCAGTGCTACCGCCGTGCTGGCGGCCCTGGTGCTTGCATCATGGATTTATGGTTCTGCCCAGCCAAATTTGATATCCCGTATTTCCTTGAACGTGGACGGGTATTTCCATGGTGAAGATGCTCGATAAAGGCGTAGAGAACTCGGCTATCAGCAGCGAAGCAAAAGAGATGCTGGAAGGTCAGGTGAAGAAAGGCAAGGATCGGAAATTCATCCTCATCTGCAAGGGGGCGGCGATCAAGACCCTGATTGTCTTCAAGAAAGGCCCCTTCGGCCCCAAAATCGTGAAGGCCAAAAAGGAAGGATTCAGGGGGCAGGCTGTCTGCGGTGTGATTTCCGGGAAGGGAGTCCATTTGACCTTCCACATGCCGGGAACGTCGGAGGTATCCGACGCGATGAAGACGGAAGGAAATGTCTATCACGACGAACCATGCAAGCTTGCCAAGCTGCGACAGTTCTTCAAAGAAGAAGGGGGAATGCAGTTCAAGCCGGAATTCCAAATCGTAACTCGGCTCACGGATATCCATACCGTCAATGAGACCGACGAAGATAGAGAAGTTGGCGAGAGGCGGAAGGCAGCGGAGAGCAAGGGGGCGGAACAGCTCAAGCAGCAGCTGAGCCATGTGCTCATCAAGAAGCTGATACCGTTGGCACGGCAGGCGTTCGCAGTCCAGCCAAGCAAGCGGGAGGAGATACTCGGCCCTCCCGTTTCAATCAAGGAGGCTTTGTCAACGGACCAGCTGGATGTGGCCAAGCGCGAGATACTGGAGTATGGGGCCCTGTTGAAGCAAATCATCGCTGGAGAGACCGCGCCAGTCACGCCCTCATCCGCACCACCGTCGCCCCCGCCGCTCGCCGGGGATGAGCCTCGCGGCAAGGCCGGCAAGAAGGTCAAGAACCAGCTCGCCGAACTCACCCGCCTTGGCCTCAACGCGGAACACGAGACCTACGACCATCAGTACTCGAACCTTGGGAAGCTGGCCAACGACCTTAAGAACGACAGCAGCGTTTCGAGCAAGGAACGTAAACAGCGTATCCGGACCATCGTCAAACAAGTCGATGCCTTGGCCGTCAAGATCGCCAAACGCATCGCGGACTATAAACGCTATCTCAAGGCGCGGGACAAGACCCGCGGGAGAAAGCTCGATCTGGCCGCCCTGAATACCGCCCACCGGCGCTATGACAAACCTCTGGAAGATATCCTATTCGAGGTCGAGGTGGACCTTGTCAACGAGTCACCGCCGGACTACTCCAGAGCGGCCAACCGCCTGTCCGTCAGTGGTGTGGACAAGACCTACAAGGAGCAGCTCAAGAAGGCCAAGACCGACCGTGAGAACGAACTGGCCGATACCCGCTACAAACCCGTGTACGAGGACAAGGTCCGGCGCATCAACGAAGGTATCGCCTATCTGGAGAAAATGCCCGGCACCAAGGACCAGGTGACCAAACTCAAGGACCTGCTGAAGGCAGGCAAGAACGAGGCACGCCCGGGCAACTACCAGACTGCGTACAAGAAGCTCACGGGTCTGAACAGTAGCCTCAAGGCCGGCGAACAGGCGAGCAAGAAGTTCGCCTCCACAGCTGGCGGCGACAAGTTCCAGAATCTGCGTGCGCAAGCAGAAAAGCGGATCAAGGACTACGCGAAGATCGCTGGTCTCGCCGACCCGGAGACCATCGACAAGGCCCGTGTCGACCTGCAGGACGCCCTCAAGATCCTCGACACCCAGCGCGGTAAAGACCCGGAGGGTGATGCCAAGCACAAGGCGTTACAGGTGATCCTCCGAATCGATCTGAAGATCACCGCAGTCAAGGAGAAACAGAGATTATGCAAGGACCTCAACAACAACCTCAACCGGATCTGGTACGACCTGCCCGTTATGGCGACGACCAAGGACTATGCGCCGATCCTGGATCGTTGGCGGACCACGGACACGCTGTTGAAGCTCCACAACTACACCGAGGCCGAACCGCTCCTGAAGGCCCTCGACAAGGACGCCTGGGCGCTGTATCACCGCCTGTGGCCGGACTACAACGCGTGGTGCGATCTGGAGAAAAAGATCGATGCCGAGCACCTGCCCCTGGCATTGAAGGCAAATAACCTGCAGTTCCTGGAGAAACAGGCCAACAGCATCCGCGGGCGCCTCAAGTGGTGCAAGGACACCGCGCCGGTGTCACACGACTTCACCGAGGTGCTGAAGGTAGCGCGCACGGCCATCGAAGAAATCGACACGCTGCTGAAACCGCGCTTGCAGGCCCACAAAGACCTCCAGGGCGAGCGCGATGCGGCGCAGAAGAAGTTCGACGACCAGCGCAATATCGTCACCACGCGTCTGAAGGACCTGGAGGAAGCAGAAGGCGACGTCAAGGCGTTCGAGGATCGCATCAACAGCGCGGCATCCAAACTGAAACGCATGTATGCGGTGGAAAAGGCAGACGCGATCCAGACCATCTTCGACGAGGCGCGCACCGCACTGGTAGCCACCTTGAACGACATCGAAGACATCCTCGGTGACGAAGAAGTGCTGGAGAAATACGTCGCTACGAGCAAGGACAAGAAGCTGCGCGCCCAGTACGCGAAGATCAAGGCCGCGGTGCGGAAGGAGCTCGACTACCTGCTGGAAGAGGGGTACGCGAAACTCGCGGAACTCAAGTCCGAGGTGGATATCGTCGACAGCCGGATCGAGCTCCAGGAGAGAATGCAGAAGCCGTTCCTGGAGCGGTTCGTCACCGACATGCAGGCCGTGGGCACCCTGGTCGCCAAGGCCAAGCAGGAGCAGACCCAGCTGCGTTCGGCGGACAAGACGAAGGGTAAGAAGGCCGCCAAGGCACGCCAGAAAGAACTCGCGGAGGTGCGCAAGAAATTTGGCAAGTTCAAGGCCTACCTGGATGGGTTCGGGGGAGACATCGACGACTGCCTGGCCATGCTTGAGAGCAGCGCGGCGGTGATCGTAAAGAACGCGGTCACACGGCTGGAAGGCGAGGTCAAGGACCAACTGGCCGCGCTCGCGGCGAATACCGACCTGCAAAAGGTCGTGGATGACCTGAAAGCGCTGGCGTCTCAGGTCAACGACGCGAACCTCAAGAAATGCATGGACACGCGTTATCGGATCCTCAAGGGCCGTCTGGAACAGGAGATCAAAACCGATTGCTATGCCAGCGAGCCTTCCCATGCGCTGACCAAGGTCCTGGCGCCGTTCAAGACCGAGGTCGAACAGGCCGTCAATGAGGCCGGGAAACGCCAGGCGCGGCGCACCAAGATCGACGAGCGGGTTAAGGAGCTCGGCACCAAGATGGCCCGGCAGAAGGCCCTCTTCGCCAATGCCCCCAGCGTGAAGAAGGGTTTGGTCGGCCAACTGAAGTCGGCGACCACGGTCAGGGAGAACAGTGAGACCCAGTCCGAGAACCTGCTTGCCATGATCGAAAAGCGCCTCGACCTGCTGATAGAGGACGCCAAGAGCGGTGACGGTAAGCTGTGCCTGCAATGGGAACAACAGGAACGCCAGGCAGAACAGGCCAACCTGCTGGCCAAGGAGAAATGGGACAGCACCCTGGCCATTTTCTGGAGCAACGAATGGCGTCAGGCCGAACAGGCCTATAGATCGCACCCTGTCGAGAGTTGCGACGAAAGCCGCTGGGAGGCCCTCAAGAAGGCCATGGACCAGGCCAAGAAGACCGGCAGCAAGCAAGGCTTGTATGACATTGCCCTGAAACAGCTGGACCAGGCACGTACCCTGGCCCGCGAGTTCGCCGCCAACCCGCTAAATGCCAAAGCCACCGGACTGGTCTGGCTGGGACGCCTCAGCAGACGCTGGAAGATGCAGGTCAGACTGTACGTGAAGGACGTCAACAACCTGGTCAAGAAGATCAAGGAGACCGTGGCGAACGACAGCAGCATCGACGTGGGCAAGGCCACGGCCCCCCTCACGAGCATCGCGCACGGCTTCGACCCGGCGATCTTCGACGATGCAATCGATGACTTGGAGAGCAAAGAGGACGTGGCGACGCGGCGCAAGGCCAAGGAAGAAGGCCTGCGCTACGTACGCAGTTACCAGCGGCTGCTGGCCCGCGACCCGGTACTCGCCCTGGTGCAGGAAGACAACCCCTGAATTACAAAGTGCGTGACCAAACCACGGAGTTCGACCTGGACGAGCGGCAGGACGGCTACGACCTGACCAGTGAAGAGGACGTAGCCAGGCACCTGGAGGCGAACCGCGTGGTCACCCAGCTGACCCAGATGCTGGACATGGAGGTCGATGAACCGGTCCTCCAGGGGGACGGTACCCCGGAACTCGACAACAAGGGCCTGCCCAAGACCCGCAAGGTGCGCCTGTTCGACGAGTCCGACCTCGGGCCCGAGGTCTATCAGCCCCTGGTGCGCCAGGGCCTGATGGCCGAGACCTTCGTCCCGGACAAGTACAGCGAGACCCGGGAGATGCTCGACGGCTCGTTTGACGCCTACAAGAACCACCTCGACGAGGAAGGCGTCAAGCACTGGGCGCTACGCGGGGAAAACTGGGACCTGGGCTTCAGCCTGGTGTCCAACAGTATCGGCATGCTGGGCTCCATCGGCCAGGGGATTGCCGGTCCCCTAGACGTCAACCCGAAAGAAATGGAGCCCGGGGACGGCTTGGCCCCCGGCCTCGATTACTTCGAGGAGATCGGCAAGGCGGAGAACATCATCGAACTGAGCGGCCAAATCTGGGACATGTTCGACAACTTCGGCGTCGGTGCGGGCACGGAAGTCTATGAACTCGGCGACACGGTGGTCGGCAAGGTCAAGGAAAGCCGCAAGAAGATACCGAAACAGTTGGCGAGCAAGCTCGCCGAGATGCTTGCCGCGGGGATTGCCTCGACGCTGGGCGATGCGGTGAAGAACCCATGGAAGCTGTCCGTGATGGCCAGTTCCACCTACGGCAGCACGGTCAAGACCACGGTGATCACCAAGCACCTGATGAGTTTCGACGAGGCCGAGGACAAGTCCGCCGTGGTCACCAAGGTGGTGACTGAACTCGGTGGTGGGGTCGAGGTCGTCCTGAAGGGCTTCAAAGAAGGTAACGACGTACTGGCCCGGGCCGGCAAGAAGGCGAAGAAGGACCTCATCACGAACGTATCCGCCGACAGCGTGGCCGATGCCCTGGATGCGGCGAATATGTCCCAGGCCTTCCAGGCCATCGTCGACGGGGCCAAGATCGCGATTGCCGGGGTGCTCGGCGACAGCCAGGTCAAGGCGGTCCTGGACGCCAACGCCGAGACAATCAATGCCGATCTCGGCAAGCAACTGGGCGTGCAGATGACCAAGGAGATGGCCGACGAGGAAAAACGCGCTAAGGACGAGCTCCAGGCCATCGCAGGCGAAAAGGACGAGGCGAAACGCGCCGGACTCATCGACAAGAAGATCCTCGAACTGGAGAGGCTACAGAAGATCCTCGAATGGTCGGAGAAGATAGTCAACCTGGGCTTCGACGTCGTCTCCAAGTTCATCGGCCCCATGGCCATCGCCGGCTCCGCCTTCAAGCTCTCCCTGAGCATCACCAGGGCCGCGCTGCAGGCCGGTTACCTGATCACGTTCCTGGAAACCAAGAAGCAGATGCTCAATGCGGCCAGTCCGTATTCCGCACCGGTGCGCAACTTCGTCGAGAATGCGGGCTTCCACATGGTGCATCACCAGATCAATGCCGCCTGCGAACTGGTGAATATGATCGGCGCCATTATCGAAACAGTTGGTTCGGCGACCGGACCCGGCGCGGCAGCCGCGGTGACCACCGGCAAGATCATCTCCAGCGTCGCCAGCGCGAGCGCCTCCACCGAGGCGATTATGTACGAACTGGCCAAGCGCTATAAGCTGGAGCAGGCCTGGAAGGCCTATCGCCTCGCCCTGACCCGCTCGGAGAACCGCAAACTCGGCCTGATTGCGATGAAGAAGAACCCGACCCTGGCCAAGTACGCGGTAGCCTGGGGTGCGGTGATCAAGAAGGACCCGCTGGTCAAGGACTTCCTGGGCTGGTGCCACTTGGACGAGATGACCCTGAAGGACCCCAAGACCAACGTGGACAAGGTCGTCAAATACCTGGAGGTACGCTTCTCCGAGGACATCGAGGTGAAGGGGCGTGAGGCCTTGCCCACGAAATGGGAACCGACCAAGATCGAACTGACGGCCAGTTGCTGGGCCGGCACCAAACGCCGCGCGGAACAGACGGCGGACCTCATCCCCACCGACACGCGCAGCCTGGATCTCGCCCTCGCGGCCTTCGACAAGGCCTACAAGGCCCTGTCCGAGGCGTTCAAGCCGAACGCCAACCTACCGGAGTACCCCGCCAACGAAGACGTCGATTCAGGCCTGAAGGAGCTGGACGCGGTCGCCCTCGCCTTCAACCAGTACCGGCCCAAGCGCCAATCGGGCAAGGGTACGATCATGCACCAGCAGATGAAGGACGTGGTCAAACGGTTCACCGGGGCATTGCAGCGCTACCAAGATAAAATCGAGGGGATGAAAGCCCCGACCTAATTGTTCCGGCGATGGGTCCGAAACCCTCGCCTTCAGGCGAAACCTTTAGGTTTTACTTTTTTTTGGGTGTGTTGAGTGGGTGCCACTGCTGGACAAGCCCAATCCCGTTCGGCACAAGATTTGGGCAACCGTCTGCGTGCACCGACAGCAATTCACTCTCTTCTCAGCCTTTTCTCAGCCTTTTCTGTGGCAGCAAATGAACCACGACGAAACAACGCAACGACGAACAGGGACTTAATTTTTCGTTGATTGATTCGTTGTTTCCGTTGTTTCGTTGTGGTTCAAAATTTTCTGCTACTCGCCAACAACTTTTGTGCCGAACAGGATTGGGACAAGCCAGCAGTGGCACCCCAGGGCTGGATTTGTCAAAATGCTGTCGTGAAATTTTCATGATGCATCGAGTGAGCAAAGGACTTCAGTCCGTCGCTCACGAAACTTAAATCCTACCGGCTTCAGCCGGTAGATGTTTATTTACTCAAAGTGAAAACAGGTATCCCTCGTGCTGGCCGGTTTGGGCCGGAAAAGCCCACTCCATCCGCCTCTCAACCAGGTTTCTTGGTGAGCTGCCGCGGTGCGGAAACGAGGGCTGTTTTCTCGGGCTTTACCGGCTTCATGGAGTCCCTGTTTTCAGTTTAAGTTATTTACAAGCGATCACGGGCCAGATGTGAGGGAGTTTGTCCTGCAAAATTATCAAAAGAAAGATGTACGCAAAAGGCTGTCACAGGCTTCAAAAACCTACGCCAAGCACGCTGACGCTGATATTGCTAATGCAATATGTGAGTTAGGCGGGACGATTTAAATGCAGGCGACGTAAACGGGCCGTGGGGACGTAAACGGGACGTCCCGAAAAAGAAAATTAAAACCTTACGTAAGGTTTGGAATCTAGTTGTTGCGTCCTCTAATGGCTCCCCGCGTGATACCAGCCTGTCTGTTGCCGCTGAACCCGAACCTTTAGGCGTTGGGCAGATGAGAACTTACCCATCGACAGCCCAATGGATTGGCTGCGCTGGGATTTTCGATCACGCGGCAGGTAAAAACCTCAAACTGAAAACGGAGGCCTCCATAAAGCCGGTAAAGCCCGAGAAAACAGCCCCCCCTTTTCGTACCGCGGCGGATCACAAGGAAACCTGGTTGAGACGCGGATGGAATGGGCTTTTCCGGCCCAAGCTGGCCAGCACTAGGCATACCTGTGTTCACTTTAAGTAAAAACTTACCTGCCGCTCGCCTTACGCAGTTGCTGAACCCGCATGCACGGGGGCCAGAGCCGCAGGCTCTAGGCAGACTTGTTTTCTGGCCAGATCCGTGGCCAGTCCGGCAGCGCGGGTTCTGGCCGAGCCGGGGGCAAAGCCGTTGAGGTCCGTACGCGGGATCGGCGTCTTTCGCAGATCTCGCCCCTGCGGTGGGCGCCGCTGCGGGCCCAATCGGATGCCTCTTCCGACAAATCGGTCAGCAAACGCTCCACGCTGCGGCGGTGAACTTCCCAGGCGGAACGCTGCAGGTCAGCGGGGATGGAGATTTCCGGACCAATAATGCAACGGGCCTGCGAATAGGGACGGGGCACGGCAAAGCGGTCCCAGCTGTTCAGCCGCCAAGGGCGATCGTAGCCAAATCCCAAGGGGACAATGGGCAGCCCCAATTTGGCCGCCAGAAAAATGGTGCCGCTGGAGAGCTGACGGCGCGGGCCCCGCGGTCCGTCGGGGGTCATGGTGAGATGCATGTGCCGGCCGCGGCGTTTCATTTCCAAGAGGGCGGCAACGCCCCCCCGATTGGTGGATCCGCGGACACACTCGAAACCCATATGGTGGGCTACGTGGGCCAAGACTTCGGCGTCTTTGTGCCGACTCAGCAGCATCGCCAACTTGCAATGCGGTCGCAAGTATAAAGGTTGCAAAATGTACTCATGCCAGAATACGTAGATCCGCGGCTGCGCGGTGCCCCAGCGGGGATCCAGGGCACGGTCGTAGGCCAGCGAACGGTAGCGGAGCGTATGCATCCAGGAGGTCAGGCCTTGGGCGGCCACGAGCCCTGTCAGACCCGTGGCCCAGGCAAGTGATGTGCTCATCAGTAGTTATTCCCACAGTTAGAAACAGGGATGAGGGGATGCGTGTGATCTATCCAGTTAAATCCAGTGTATTGCCGCTCTCGCCGGAGGGATCTTTGACTGGGGGAGGAGAATTTTCGGCCGCCGGGTCGGATGGCCGGTCCTCGTGTTTCTGCTGCCCCTTGGCACCCGGTTCCCACAGGCGACGACCGTCGGCATCACGATCGGAGGCCCCTTCGTCTTGCTCGGTCTCTCCAATGCCGGTGGCCTTTTCCGTCTTTTCCTCCCCGGCGACCTGGCGCTGGATGGCATTTGCATCTTGCTTGGCGCGCTCCGTCTCGCTGCCCTGGGTTTGTGATAAAGGCGCGCCCGCGGCGCTACTTACGATTCCACTAACAGGTCCCATGTGCATTACTTTTTACTCCAGCGGGGTAGTGTGGGAAACCAGCGCTGTGCTTTCCGTGGTGTCGTGGGTAACGAGGGGGTGTTGGCATCCAAATCGGTTTGGATTTGTTGCAGCAAATGATTGATGCCAGGTAGCGCTTGCGTGTCGATTTGGGGATCGGACCAGGTACCACCCACGTACATGCGGAGGGTCTGCTGCCCCACCTGGTGGAAGAAATCTTTGACAAGCGGCAAACGTATTTCGTTGCGTCCCACCACACCGTGGAACACCAGATTCAGCTGATGGTCAAAATTGGTTTCGCCCTTGCCCAACAGGCTGACGGCATCTCCCAGGAAGTCGAGTTGGTCCAGGTAGATGTGTCGGCCTTCGATGCGATATTTCGTGTCGATTTGGTTGAAGGCCGTGGAATCGGGCGTGGCATTTCGCAAGACCTTCAGCAACCCGACCAACAGTGGTAATTTGTAAATATGGGCTTGAGTCACTTGGACTTCGCCGTGTCCACTGAGCGTATGGAGCGAGCGACCGTAGCCATTGAGGGTGAGTGTCGCATCGACTTTGCCGGAGAGACGCTCATTGCTATGAAAACACTCCTTGGTCATCCGCGGCAAATCCGCGCCTGTCAGCGCCGCCACCGCCGAGTAGCGGGGCACTCCATCCAAAGTGACCCAGGCGTCACTCACCAGACTGCCTCCATACAGCTGGGCACTTACCCGCCGGGGTGATTCTGCTTGACGTTCGGAGGCCCAAGACCCCAGCAGGCAGCGTGTCTCATCCATCCACAGGGGACCGCGGATGTTGGTGAATTGTACGTCTTCAAAAGTCAAAGACTCCAGCGCCAGCTCACCCGACGAGTGGCTCGACTGGCCGTCGCTGGCACCAACCAAGCGGATCGTGCCATGCACATTTTGCAGATCGATGCCAGGATGCAGAGCAGCTTGCAAGCAGTCGAGTTGGGCATCCCAACTGGCCTGGATGGAAGATTTATTGGAGGCAGCCTGGGAAAATTTTAGCAGCGTATTGTGCAGGCTGAACTTTCCGGTGATTTGCAGCTGTTCAATCAGTTTTCGCATTGGGGGGGGCAGTGCCAACAGCAGATCACGACGGGGCTGCAGTCGGTCGGCGGAGAGACCGGTCAACTCAAATTGCCAACCGCCATCGCGGGCAAAATTGCCCTTGCCCTGGGAACGCACGGTCGTGGGGCCATGCTTGCCAAAAAAGTCTGTAATGAGCAACTCACCGTTGAAATAGTCAAATTTGCCAGACAGTTGCTCGAGTTGGTACGGAAAGAAGACCGGCTGCATGGATGCCGTCTCTGCCCGGGGGCTGACCGAGACGCGAATTGCCGGCTGGGTATAGCCGGTTTGATGTTCCACACTGGCCACGAGATCCACCCGGCCACTCGGGCGCACCTGCTCCCAGGCTTGCTGCACAGCTGGGGGCAAGGCCTGCTTGAGGTCGTCATCAAGGGGTAGTTGATCGCCGGTGAACTGCAGCGAGAGTTCCGTGCCCACGGGGGAACGTTGCAAGGTACCTTGGCAGGTGACATTGCGGGATCCGGTGGCAATCAGATCTCTAAATTGCCAGTCCGGGCCTTCGGCCAAGACCAGGCCCTGAATACCACTAAGAGGGTAGGGGAATTTTTCGTAATTGACTTGGCTATCCACCAGCTCCAAACGTAAGGAGGTATGCGGTTTCTGCTGGTCCGGTTGGGTACGATCCAGCCGCCAGCGGAGATTAAAATGTCCCCGAGGATGTAAGGACTCGATCACCCGCCGCGTTTTCTCTGGCAGGGCGGCAATCATCTGTTGTTCAATGGCCAAGCCCTGGCCGGTAATTTCTAACCAACCCAGGGCACCAGGACGCGGATCGAAAATTTGCCCCAGAAATCGGAGGGGCTGGCCGCCGCCGTATCCCACCAGATCCACATCGAGCACTGCCGGTTGGTGGGGAGCGTTTGCCGTATAGCGGATGGTGCCCGCGCCGTTGCGGACGCGGTAACGAAACTTGTGGGATTCAAAAGCCAGTTCTCTCCCTGTCAGGGTGAGTTGCGGTCGCCAGGTGCGGCCGTCGTAGGTCAGTTGGATATCGGCATCCACGGTGCCGGCCGGTAGGTACTTGTTCCATTCCTGTTGCAGCAGCGGGGGCAACGCTTGGTAAAGTTTTTTGTCCAAGGGCAAATCCGTTACCCGCATCCCCAGTGCCAGGGGCGCATGAGGCTGCAGTCCACGACGCTCCAGTTGCAGCGACAGGTTGGCCGCGTCACATTTGCCGCTGATGCCGGCCTGCAGGACGTTTTGTTGGCATTGGATGGTGCCTTGCAAATCGCTGAGCGGTCGCGGTAAACGCGGATCGATCACA
>CAMYLL010000048.1 GCA_947259235.1 uncultured Pseudodesulfovibrio sp.
CCTGCAAAGCGTGTTTGGAGGGAACTCCAACGGAGGTTTAAATCCTCTCCTCACCTCTCCGTCGCGGTTTGGCATCCTCAACGTATCAGGCTCCATAAGTCCGACTGCCCCCCCACCCCAACTTTCAGCAAAATGTGGAAGAATGGGGACACCTCCCCTACTCCATGCAGGCATAAACAAACACTCCCCGCAGGCGGGTTGCCTGCGGGGAGTGGTCGTTCGTGTGGCGCGTTCAGTCTAAGGCTATGGGCAGAGCTGCTTCTTGCCGATGGCTTCGAGCCAGGCGTCCGGGCCGTAGCCGACCACCACGTTGGAGCCGGCTATGAGCACCGGGGTTCCGGGAATCCCTGCCGCCCGGGCGAGGTCGGCCCCGGCCAGGACGTGGGCCTCGTGGTCGCGCTTGAGGCGGTCGAAGAGGTCGCTGAGGGTCGTCCCCTCTATCAGGGAGGGAAAGGCCTGGGTGAACTGGGCGAGGACGAGCATTCTCGCCTCCTCCAGGTTCTCGACGGAAGGCTTTCTGAGGTCGTCATAGGCAAAATCGACCAGCGGCTTGAGCCGGTCGGTCCCCGCCGCGTCCTCCAGGACCCAGGCCGCCATGTCCGACCCGATGTAGTTCGGTCGTGGGAAAAAGAGCAGCTTCACGCCCGCGTACATCTCGGGGTACTCGCCCAGCAGCTTGTGGGCCAGACGGCAATGCCAGCACATGGGGTCGGTCAGGACAACCAGATCGATGTCGCCGGTCCCCTTGAGCTCCACCGTGGCGGCCTGGGCCAGTGCCCTGTATTGCGGGGCGCACCCCCCGGCGTCCTCGGCGAGCGCCGATGCGGGCAGGAGCAGGGCCACGGCCAGACAAAGAAGCAGGATGTGTCGTTTCATGGCCGGACGATATACTCTTCGCGACCGGAAGCCAACAGGGGCAGGGCAAAAAGGCGCGCCCGATTCGATCAGGCGGCCACCACGCGCAGGGGAACCCTGTCGGCCCGTCTCCCATCTTTCCGTGCAATCGCGTCCGCGTTTGCGGCCATGAAGTCCGCCATGCCCTCGCGACCCATGAACCGGCCGAGGGTCTTCGGGTCCGTCTGCAACAGGTCGACCAGGATCAACCCGTCCAGGCAGTTGCCGAAATCAGGGTCCACATTGAAGCCGAGGATCTTGCCGCCGAGCTTGAGGTATTGCTTGAGCAGCACCGGCATGGGCCGCCCCGCCTCCACATCGCGCACCAACTCGCCCACGTCGTCCGGGTCGTTGAAGACGGACTCGGGCAGCTCGAAATCCACCTTCCGCAACCATTTGAGCTTGGGCGGACACCGGGGCACAGCCATGCCGACCATGTCGCGCTGCAGGCAGTGGCGTTCCATGAAGCGCATGATCAGCTCCCGGGAGAGGGCCGAATAGTCGCCGGAGATGGATACGCACCCGAACAGCTTGGTATACTTCGGATTGTTCACCAAAAAGGCGGCCACGCCCTTCCACAGGAGCAGGAGGGGCTGGTAGTGCTTCTGATATTTGGGAATGATGAAGGACCGCCCCATCTCAAGGGCCGGTCCCATGCTCTCCAGCAGGCCGGGCCGGTACTTGAAGAGCGTGCTTGTATAGAGACCGGCAACGCCCTGGTCCTTGAGCAGCTCGTCCGTCAGGCCGAAGCGGTACGCCCCGGCCACCTCGCGTTCCCGGTGGTTCCACAGGACCAGATGACGGTAGGTGTCGTCAAAGGCGTCGATGTCCATGGCCTTGCCGGTTCCCTCGCCCACCTGACGGAACGTCTCCTCCCTGCGGATGCCTATCTCGCGCAGCAGCCGGGGGATGCGGAAGGCGTCCGCCTCGAAGACCGTGAACTCGGCGGTGCGGATGAGCACGCTGGCATCGGGGAGCGCGGCCACCTCGCTGGCCAGGACGCGCTTGCCGCGCGAGTTGGCTATGGGCTGCGGAGCCGACCCTGCGCCAACGGCCTTGAACGGCGCGCGCGAGGAGCTCCCCTTGCGCAGGAGGTAGGTCCGAAAGCGCAGGTAGTCCACCATGTCGCGGTCGGTCTCGAACCCGGCCAGCCGGGCGTTGTCGATGACCCCGCCCAGGGCGACCCGGATCGGGTGCGCCGAGGCCGTTTTCAGGTTTTCGTGGGGGAGCATGACGGTCCGCAGCTTGGGATGGATCAGCCCCAGGGCCGGAAACAGCCCGCTGTTGCGCCCCTCGAAGAACACGGGCAGCACGGCCGCCCCGCTCGAACGGATAATGCGGCCCATCATGGGGCTCCAGGCCGGGTCGGACACCATGGCCTTACGCACCTTCAGGCTCGACACCTCCCCTGCGGGAAAGACCACCAGCAGCCCGCCACGGCGCAGCCATTGCAGGCTCGCCTTGAGCCCGGCGATGTTTTTCTTTGCCGAACCTGCCGCCGCAAAAGGATCAACCTCAATGAGCAGTTGATCCATCTCCGGGATCATCCCCAGCATGAAGTTGCCCATGATCTTGATGTCCGCCCGCACCTCGCGCAGGATTTTGACCAGCAACAGCCCCTCTATGACGCCGAAGGGATGATTGCACACGGCCACCACGGGACCGGTCCGGGGCACGCGGCTGGCGGGCTGGCCGTCCACCACGAACCTGACGCCGAGCAGGTCAAGGACACGGTCGATGAAGGGTGCGTCGCCCGCGTCGTCTTTGAGCGACGAGTACATGGAGTTGAGGGTGTCGAGCCGCAGGACCTTTGAAAGCGGCTTGCGAAAGAGCGAGAACAGGGTGCGGCGAAAGGGATCGCCGAATTGCGGATCAAGGTTGAGCAAGGGGCCGTTGACAGGACCGTCCATACCATCCCTCCTGAAGTGTGTGTTGAGGGAGCATAGACCGCAGCGGCACGGAAAACCCTCCGGCATGGTGACGAAACCGCGCCGAAGGGTGACGTTTCACTCAAAATTCTGTGACATGCCCCGGACGGGGACCGGGGTCACTGCAAACGTCCCAGCCCGTCGCGCACCTTCCAGTGCCCCTTGGGGATGGGCAGGCACAGGCTGCGCGCGGCCACGTCGGCACACATGATCAGCGCCCCGCTCCGCTCGTCCCAGAACACCATGTCCACGAACAGGGCCACGGCCTGGGACGGCGTCAGCCCCTCGAAATCAGCACCGGGCATGAACTGGCGCACCACCTCCCGCGCGCCCTTGAAGACGAGCCGGGCCGCCTCGCGGGAGAGGGCCACGTCCTCGAAGTCGATGGCATGCAGCACGGGGTCGTTGACGATGTTGCCGTTTGACGGGGACGGGGACACGGGCTGATGCATGCCTGACATGGGACCTCCTTTCCTGTTGCACGTCTTCAAGCAAATCCCGGTCCATTATGATCGGGTCTGAAAGATTGACCCGTGAGGAATGGAACATCTTCGTGACAGAGTGCTCTATAGTATATATACAAGGGTAAAAATTCACAGCGCGTTACAGGAGAAACGCATGACCCAACGACTCAGCCTCGCCGGTTTCACAGCAGAATACGTCATGGACATCGAGGAACTCGATGAACAGCACAGGACGTTCTTCACACTCCTTGCAAAACTCGCCACGTCGGTCCCGGACATGTACAGGCCCCTCGACGACGAAGAGGCAGACGCCGTCATCGACGTGCTCAACGAGCTGCGCGACTACGCCATGCTCCACTTCCGCACGGAAGAGGGATACATGCAGGAGATTGGCTACCCCGGACTGGAAAAACAAAAGCGCGAGCACAACCGCTTCATCACCGACGTCATCCGCATGGAGGGCGAGCTGCTCAACGGCACGGTCATGCCTGCCATCAAGCTCCACAATTTCATGCACGACTGGTACCGCGATCACATCCTCACCTTGGACAAACCCTTCGGCCAGACATATAATAAAATCAAGGTATAACCCGTGCATCCCGCCGGGACGGACACCCCGGCCCCTACCTGTTCATGATGACCTCACTTTTTTTGAGTTCCGTGCTTGACTCCTGATGGACGGTGTTTATCTTTCATCCAGCCTGAAGGAGCGCCCGGATGGTGCGCTTGAGTGCGCAGGACGAAGAGGCGGCCAAGAGGCCCCGGACGTCCTCAAACCAAAACAATCCCAATCGGAGGTATAAAGGAATGAAGCTGAAACCGCTGAACGATCGCGTTCTGGTAAAGCGCCTGGAAGTGGAAGAGAAAACCGCAGGCGGCATTTACATCCCGGATTCCGCCAAGGAAAAGCCCATGAAGGGTGAAGTCGTCGGTGCCGGTCCCGGCAAGCTCGACGAAGACGGAAAGCGCGTCAAGATGACCGTCAAGAAAGGCGACACCGTGCTGTTCGCCAAGTACGCAGGTACCGAAATTTCCATCGACGGCGACGAGCACCTGGTCATGCGCGAGGATGACATCCTGGCCATCGTCGAATAACACCCCCCGCACGCATCCAACACATCCAATTTTTTTAAGGAGAATACATCATGGCGAAAGAAATTCTTTTTGATGCCAAAGCTCGCGAGAAGCTGAAAGCCGGAGTCGACAAGCTGGCCAACGCCGTCAAGGTTACCCTCGGACCCAAGGGCCGCAACGTCGTCATCGAGAAGTCCTTCGGCTCCCCGATCATCACCAAGGACGGCGTCACCGTCGCCAAGGAGATCGAGCTGGAAGACAAGTTCGAGAACATGGGCGCCCAGATGGTCAAGGAAGTCGCTTCCAAGACCTCCGATGTAGCCGGTGACGGAACCACCACCGCCACCATCCTGGCCCAGGCCATCTTCACCGAAGGCATCAAGCTCGTGGCCGCAGGCCGCTCCCCCATGGCCGTGAAGCGCGGCATCGACAAGGGCGTGGAGGCCATCGTCGCCGAGCTGGGCAAGGTTGCCAAGCCCACCCGCGACCAGAAAGAGATCGCCCAGGTCGGTACCATCTCCGCCAACAACGACGCCACCATCGGCAACATCATCGCCGAGGCCATGAACAAGGTCGGCAAGGAAGGCGTCATCACGGTTGAGGAAGCCAAGGGTCTGGACACCACCCTCGACGTCGTCGAAGGCATGCAGTTTGACCGCGGCTACCTCTCCCCCTACTTCATCACCAACACCGAGCGCATGACCTGCGAGATGGAAGAGCCCCTCATTCTCATCAACGAGAAGAAGGTCTCCAACATGAAGGAACTGCTGCCCGTGCTCGAGCAGTGCGCCAAGATGTCCAAGCCGCTGCTGATCATCGCCGAAGACATCGAGGGCGAGGCTCTGGCCACCCTGGTTGTTAACAAGCTGCGCGGAACCCTGAATGTCGTGGCCGTCAAGGCTCCCGGCTTCGGCGAGCGCCGCAAGGCCATGCTCAAGGATATCGCCACCCTCACCGGTGGACAGGTCGTCTCCGAAGACCTCGGCATCAAGCTTGAGAACCTGACCGTCAACGACCTCGGTTCCTGCAAGCGCATCGTCATCGACAAGGAAAACACCACCATCGTCGACGGCGCCGGCAACGCTGCGGACATCAAGTCCCGCATCGCCACCATCCGCGCCGAGATCGCCGATTCCTCCTCCGACTACGACCGCGAGAAGCTCCAGGAGCGTCTGGCCAAGATCGTGGGCGGCGTGGCCGTCATCAATGTCGGCGCCGCCACCGAGACGGAGATGAAGGAAAAGAAAGCCCGCGTCGAGGACGCCCTGAACGCCACCCGCGCTGCGGTTGAAGAGGGCATCGTCCCCGGCGGCGGTGTTGTCCTGGCCCGCTGCGGCAAGATCATCTCCAAGGTCAAGCCCGCTGACGACGACGAGCAGGCTGGCCTGAACATCATCGCCCGCGCCGTGGAAGAGCCGCTTCGCCAGATCGCTGCCAACGCAGGCATGGAAGGCTCCATCGTGGTCGAGAAGGTCAAGGAAGGCAAAGACGGCTTCGGCTTCAACGCCGCAACCGGCGAGTACGGCGACCTGATCAAGGCCGGTGTCATCGACCCCAAAAAGGTCACCCGCACCGCCCTGCAGAACGCCGCCTCCGTTGCCGGACTGCTCCTGACCACCGAGTGCGCCATTGCCGACAAACCCGAGCCCGCATCCGCAGCTCCGGCCATGCCCGGCGGCATGGGCGGCATGGGCGGAATGGGCGGCATGGGCGGCATGTACTAGACCATTCCCCTTACCTGATCCTATAGTGAACCGGCCCGGACTCGTATGTCCGGGCCGGTTCCGCTTTTTTCAACCGCCCCGATGCCGGGGTACAGGAACAGGAAGACACATGAGCGATATCGCACGCACTCCGACCCCACCATACTACGCCGTCATATTTACCTCGGTACGAACGGCAGTGGATGAAGGGTATGAAGAGACAGCCCGGAACATGATCGAACAGGCTCGGGTAATGGGCGGATTCCTGGGGATGGAGTCGGCCCGTGACGGCCTGGGAATCACTGTTTCGTACTGGGAGAGCCTGGAGGCGATCCGGGCATGGCGGGAGGCCCACGCCGAAGCCATGCGGCGCGGCAGCGAGGAATGGTATGAGACCTTCACCACGCGCATTTGCCGGGTGGAACGGGAAAGCGCCCGACTGCCCGACTCTTTTTAAAAACGATATCGATAGAACTTCACGTCCACATCCATGAGCGGGACGCTTTCAGGGACGCTCTCGCGCGCCACCTCGACGAATCCATTCTTCTCATAGAACCGATGTGCGGCGTGGTAGACGTCCACTGTGCCGAGGTATATCTCGCGCACGGCCCGCTCCCGCGCCCAGTCCAGCAGGGTCCGCATCAGGGCCGCAGCCACGCCGCGCTCCCTGCCGCGAAACGGCTTGGCCACGAACATCTTTCGCAGGGCGCACACGCCATGCCCCACGTCCTTGAGGGCAATGGTCCCGGCCAGTTGCTCGCCGCCCGATCCATCCTCCGAGAACGCCAGCCAGAAGTTGCCCGCCTCCCGCTGGTAAAAGCCGGGAATGTCGCGCAGGTCCGGCTGCTTCTCCGCCGAGGTAGCCACTTTGAACTCGTCGATTTGGATGGTGGTGATCAGGTCGATGATGGCAGCAGAATCGTGACCGTCATAGGGAGTGATTCGCATTTTTCTCAAGCCTTGCATGGTGCGGACGGAGGCTAGACCATGCGCGTGGCCACCCAATCGAGGACCATGGCCGGATTGACGGGGACCTGGGTGTTGAGGGCGTCCTGGGCCTGATCGAGGGCCAGCCCGATGCGCCGAAGCGCCGTGAGATCATAAGCCCGGACCAGGCGTGCGGACAGCGGCGTCGAACAAGAGCCGGAAAGCGCCTCGCGAAGCTCCCGCTGCATGCCGAGCACTATCTGCAGGGCCAACTGCTTGTCCACGGCCCCCTTGGGGGAGGTGCGCTCGAACCATCCCCGGCCCGACTGCCAGCACCCGGCCAGGGCCGTGGTCCACTCGGTTATCTCCGGGGTGTTCTCGCGGATGTCGGGCCAAGCCAAAGTGACCACCCAGGACCGGGAAACAAGGGTTTCGAGCAACCGCTCGCGCTGCGGGGCGGCAAGGACAAAGACGTTTCCAGGACGCGGCTCCTCCAGCGATTTGAGCAAGGCGTTGGCCGCCTCGGTCATGAACATCTGGGCCTCGGCAAAGATGGTCACCCGACGGCCGGGACCGTTGGGCGGCTGGCCCCAGGTGGAGCGCTGGTCGCGCACCATGTCCACCTTGATCAATCCCTCGCGACCGTCGAAAAAGAGCAGGTCATTGAAGGCGAAGGCCCCTATCTGCCTGCACGCCGGACACTGGCCGCAGGGAACCGAGCCGGACGCACAGTTGAGGCGCATGGCCCAGTACAGGGCGAGGGCGACGCGGGAATCCGCGTCGCCCCCCTCGATGACTATGGATTGCGGAGGGTTGTCGGCGATGGCGTTCAGACGCATGACCGCATGGTCGTGCCCGGCCAGGGCAGCCAGCGGGTCGGCGTTGGGTGTCATCGCGTGCTCCGTGATCAGAAGGTTTGCGCCCTGTCCGGGCCGACGGAAACGATACCGACCTTGACGCCGGTGATTTCCTCGATCCGACGCAGATAGCTCACGGCGTTGGCCGGAAGATCGCCCCAGGAACGGGCGGAGGAGATATCCTCGTCCCAGCCGGGCATGGACTCGTAGACCGGCGTGACATGGGCCATGCCGTTCTGCTCCTGCGGCGGGTAGGCCAGGGTCTCGCCCCGGTACTCATAGGCCACGCAGAGCTTGATTTCCTTGAGGCCGGAGAGCACGTCGAGCTTGGTGATGGCCAGCTCGGTCGGGCCATTGAGCCGCACCGATTCCTTGAGCACCACCAGATCGAGCCAGCCGCAGCGGCGCTTGCGCCCGGTGGTGGCGCCGAACTCGTGCCCCTTGGACTGCAGGTACTCGCCATCGGCGTCCAGCAGCTCTGTGGGGAAGGGACCGCCGCCCACGCGGGTTGTGTAGGCCTTGACGATGGCCACGATGCGATGCAGATCGCGCGGGGAACACCCCGAGCCGGACGCCGCGTTGGCAGTGACCGTATTGCTCGAAGTGACGAAAGGATAGGTTCCGTGGTCGATGTCCAGGTGCGTGCCCTGCGCGCCTTCAAAGAGGACCAGCCCGTCTTTCTGCGCCTCCTGAATGGCCGTGGAGACATCGCCCAGATAGGGGACGAGCCGCTCGGTAAAGGGCATGACCTCGGCGAACACCGCTTCAGGGTCCATCGGCTCCGTATCGTAGAGATGCTTGAAAAGGACGTTCTTCTCCTCAAGGGCCTTGCCGATCTTCTCGCGCAGCAGCTTGGGGTCCGCAAAGTCACCGGCCCGGATGCCGCAGCGCTGCATCTTGTCCTCGTAGCAGGGACCGATGCCGCGTCCGGTGGTGCCGATCTTCTTGGCCTCGCTCTTGACGGTCTCGCGGGCAGCGTCGATGAGCCGGTGATAGGGCATGATGACGTGCGTCTTCTTGCTGATCATCATGCGCTTGGCCGAGACGTCGAGCCCCTTGGCCGCCAGCTTGTCCAGCTCCTGGCAGAAGACCGCCGGATCGAGAACCACGCCGTTGCCGATGAGGCAGAGCTTGCCCGGATGCAGGACGCCTGAGGGAATCAGGTGCAGGATGCACTGCTCACCGTCGACGACCAGGGTATGACCGGCATTATTGCCGCCCTGGAAACGGACGATGGCGTTTGCCTGCTCGGCCAGGATATCAACGATCTTGCCCTTGCCTTCGTCTCCCCACTGAGAGCCGAAAACTACTATATTGGCCATGTAATGCTCCTTGAAGAACCGGGAACGCGCCCGGCGTGAATTGCGCGCACAAACGGTTATCTTCCGTAAGTATAAACCCGCGCGACTGTCAACTATCTCAGGGATGTTAAAGTCTTTCTTCTTTTTCGGCTGGAGGGTGAGGAGCTTGCCCTTGCGGTCCTCTTTTTCCTGCACGGGCGGGACCTCGCTCGGGCCGGACTCCGCCTCGGACCGGGACGCCCCCTTGACGCCACGCAGGGATGCCTCGGGCGCGGTGAGCGCCGTCAGATCGATGTCGGCATGGGGATCGCCAGGCATGCGTGACTGTGCCCAATTATAGTTAAAAAGCTGATTCTTGATCCGAATAGACTGAATCAGATTAAAGATCAGCACAGCCTCCTCCCACCGCTTGGTGGGCTCGAAGCGGCGCACCTTCTCCGCGTACTTCTCCCACAGGCTCATGAGCGAGGCTTCATCATAGGCGTTGATCTGCCTGGCGAGCTTGACCAGCGCCTTTTCCATATAACTCTCTGACATGTATATTCCTTGAAACAGATTCTCGACATTGGCCTGAACATGCGTGCAGGGTCCGGCACGCGTGCCGCGACCTCCCCCATACCAAAAACATCACCGGCCCGCCACGCTAAAACGGTCCCGGCATCCCCCGGACCGCAGGCTGCAACTCGGGGAAGGCGGTTACAGCGGCCTCAGGCTAATAAATGCCACGCTCGTTGAAAAAGGAACTGTACTTCTGATCCACACCCTTGATGTGCTTGAGCAGCCAGTCCTTGAGGAAGTTCATGACCTCCATGGTCACCGAGGACTTGCCGGACAAAATCTTGGATTCAAACTCCAGCACCGTATCCACGAACTTCTTGTGGTGCGACACGTGGTTGAGCATGCCCGCATAGCCGTGCTCCTCGAACAGGGCCTCCTCGCTTGAGAAATGGAACACCGTGTAATCCTTGAGCTCTTCAAGCACCTTGGCCGTGGCCTCCAGCCCCTTGCCCGAGCGCATGGCGCTGTGCAGCTTGTTTATGAGGTTGATGAGCCCCAGGTGCTGCTCGTCGACCTCGCGAATATTGACGGAAAGATCATCGGTCCACTGCATGATGCCCCCCGAATCCGCCGCCTTGAGGCCGGAACGATCGGACTGCTTGCGCTTCGGTGCGCCGGGAGCTGTTTTTTGCGCGGGTTTCGATGCTGATTTGGACGCAGACGCGGGCGCAGTTTTAGGAGCTGCTTTGGGCGTAGGGGCTTTCTCCACCCTCTCGGCACTTTTTTTCTTCTCCGTCCTCTCGACCCGGTGCTCCTGCACTCCTGCGTCACCGGCGGTCATATCGCGGATGACGCCGTCCAGGTCGGCGGCCATGGCGGCCATGGCGTCCAAGGCCTGGGCAGCCCGGGTCATACCCTGAGCCGTCTCAAAGGCGATGCGGGTGACGTCGGTCACGGCCTGGTTGATTTCCTCGCTGGCCGCAGACTGCTGCTCAGAGGCGGTGGCGATGGATTCCACCTGGCTGGCGGTCTCGCCGACGATGGACACGATTTCGGCCATGAACTGACCGGACTCGTTGGCCGACGCCGTGGATTTGACGATATCCTGCACCGAGGTCTCAACGGCCTTGATATTTTCCCTGGCCTGAGTCTGAATCCTGGAGACCGCGTCGCCGACTTCCTTGGTGGCCTGCATGGTCTTCTCGGCCAGCTTGCGGACCTCATCGGCGACAACGGCAAAGCCGCGTCCGGCGTCCCCGGCCCGGGCGGCCTCAATGGCCGCGTTGAGCGCCAGCAGGTTGGTCTGGTCCGCTATGTCGGTGACCACGTTCATGATCTTGCCGATGTTCTGGGCCTGACTGCCCAGCTCGCCCATGCTCGTGTTGAGAGCCAGGATCTGATCCTTGATGGCGTCGATTGAAAGCACGGCGGCGCGCACGCCCTCCGCCCCGGTTTTGGCGTTGGCCCGGGCCCGGTCGGCAGACTCCGCCGCGCTGGAGGCGTTGCGTGCGACTTCGAGCACGGTGGCGTTCATCTCCTCCATGGCCGTGGCCGTCTCGGCCATACGGTCACGCTGAATGTCGGTCCCGTGATTGACCTCGTCCACCTGGGTTGCCAGCTGGGCCACGGAGGCGGCCACATCGCGTGAGATGCCGCTCGCCTTGGAGGCGGCGCGGCTCATGGTGTCGAGCAGTTCCCGAACCTGGGCCTGCTGCTCGTTGGCTCGGGTCACGGCTTGCTTGGCCTCGGCCGCGCTCTTCTCGGCCTCGCGTCCCCGGATTTCCACCTGGCTCATGTTTACTTCGAGATTTCCCACCATGGTCACGATGGCGTTTTTGAGGTCGAGCAGTTCCTCGGTATACCGGCCGGTGATCTCTGCCTTATACTCGCCGTCTGCCACGGCCATGGCATACGCCTTGAGATTGTGCAGCGGGGTGGTCAGCTTGGAGTTCAGATTATAGAGAACGACAAGAAGGATCAGAATACCCAGACCGACACAGATGAATTGGCTGACAAGCAATATGGAGACCCGGCTCTCGGATTCTTTCTGCATCATGGCCACGGCCGCGTTCATGGCCTTGAATACGGCATCGCTCTGGGTCATGAGGGCAGCCACGTCCGGGCTACCCGACGACACACCCTGCTCGACCTGCGCCCTGTAGACTTTCCACTGCTGGCGAACCTTGGCAAGTTGAGCGCGGACCGCCTCGCCCGCCCCTGGGAGTGAGGCCGTGGGGCCGTCAATCTTCAGGTCCAACGACGAGAAGGCATAGATCGTGGAATTGTTGCCGGTCAGGTAAGGCTGGTTCGGCGTCATGAAGTCAGCCGTGACGCCAACATCCGAAGCGCTGGTGAACTGCAGATCACGGGCCTGGGATTTGACGATGCTGTAGAGCGACAGCGCGGGAAGGAAATCCATGTACGCCTGTGTCGCGCGTTGCAGGTCCATTTCATCATAGATTGCCTGAGCCGTGCCCTCATTCGGGAAGGCGCCGTTCTCGAAGGTCAGTGTCCCGAAGTTTGTCTCCAAAGTGCCCGGAGCGGGTTTGAAGTCCGCTGCGGACTGTTGCACCTCCGGTGTGAACAAAGGAGTGGCAAGGCTGTCGTCTTCCGCGTACGCGTTGTTCATCAGTGCGGTCGCAGCGAAAAATGTCAAAGTGATTCTGCAAAACATTTTATTCCTCCATTATTCCAGGCCACGCCTACCGTTACGGTCGTCGCGACATTTGGTGATTGCTCCTACGGGATTTGATGCGAGACGCCCGCTCCAGCCGTGCGTCTCGCGGGGATGGAACCAAACAGCCCTAACTCGGGTTGAACCAAATCGCGCTGGTATAGGCGCGCTCCTCCGTCGTTATTGGCACCTCGTTATT
>CAMYLL010000049.1 GCA_947259235.1 uncultured Pseudodesulfovibrio sp.
GGTCGGCGAAGATGACGTTGGAGAGGCGGTAGCCGGACTTGTTCATGCGCTGCTTGAGGACGTCGTTGCGCGCGGAGTAGACCGTGAACTCAAGAAAGATGGACGACCAGTTCTTGTCGTCGAGGATGGACTCCAGAAAGTCCCAGATAATGTTCATGATCTCTTCGAGGCTCCCGGCCTCGTTCACCTTGCCGTCGCGACCTTCCCTGTAGTGGCGGAATTTCTGTTCGACGATGAGCAGGAATAGCTCGTCCTTGCTGTTCCAGTGGCGGTAGAAGCTCCCCTTTGCATAGCCCGCGTGCTCGGTGATCTCCGCCACCGAGGTCTGCACGAACCCCTTGGAGCCGAAAAGCGCGAAGGCGGAGTCCATCAACTCCTGCATCGTCTGCTGGGATTTTTCCTGCTGTTTCTTTGCCATGCGCGTTCCTGTTTCCTGCTGCGACCGACGGTCGAAAAATGACTTGCGGTCGAAAAGTGACCGATGGTCATTCTTCGACGCAGAGCTAGCACGGGGCCACTGCGGTGTCAAGCCGCCAAGCGCCTGGGAGCAAAGCTTTTTAGTCCGAAATCGTTGATGAAAAGTGAGGCTAGGTCAGGGAGATGTCGTCGATGCCAAGGGAGAGGTCGCCGTTGCTGAGGGAGATGTCTGCGATGAGTGTCTCGTCGCCGGCCAGGGCGGTGTTCGGGTCGTGGTAGAGCGCGCCGGAGTCGTGGCCCGTCTGGGCCCAGACAAAGGCCTCGCCCGTGATGCCGAGGTCGCCGGAATACGGTCCCTCGACGGAGTGCAGGGTGTTGGTGCCGAAATCGAATTCAAGGACGTCTTCACCCGGAGCGAACTGGAGGATGCTGTCTCCCCCCTCGGCGGCCGAGGCGTAATGGAAGGTGTCGCTGCCCTGGCCGCCGTAGAGGACGTCCTGCCCCCGGCCGCCGTAAAGGCCGTCATCGCCTTTGTCGCCGCAGAGCATGTCGTTGCCGTCGCCGCCCAGGAGGATGTCGTTGCCTGAATCGCCGAAGAGCGCGTCGTTGCCGCTGCCTCCCAGGAGGGCATCATGGCCGTCGCCGCCCAGGAGTATGTCTCCTTCGTCGCCGCCGTATATCGTGTCGTTGCCCGTGTCGCCGAAGAGCACGTCATTGCCCCCGTCGCCGGTCAGAAGATCGTCGCCGTCGCCGCCAAAGACGATGTCGTGCCCGCCGCCTCCGATGAGGGTGTCGTCGCCGCTGCCGCCGTCGATCCAGTCGTTGCCGTCGTTGCCGTCAATGTGGTTGTCCAGGTCGCTGCCCATGACAGCGTCTCCGAAGAGGGAGCCGATGGCGTTGGCCGGTCCCGGGGCCTCCCCCTTGGCAGAAGCCCCGTGCAGGTCCATGGACACGGCGGCTTTGCTCCCCGAGGCATCGCTGGTGGCGTCCGGGTCCGGCTTTGGCGAAAGGTCCGGCTTCTGGGGCAGGTCAAAGGCGGATTCCTGGGACGGCGGAGAAGAGGGCTGGGCCGAGCGAATGTTGAAGGAAGGGGCGCGCATGGCGAAGGATGCGTCCGCCTTTGCGACTGGCTCAGCGGCTTTCTCTTCTGGAAAAGGGGCGTGCTCGTGGTCCGGGAGGTCTGCCTCCCGCTGCGTGAAGCTGCCCGTGCCGTCGCTGACGAGCCATGCGGTGTGGCCGTCGGAGTCGACCACGCGGATGTCGTCCAGGCCATCGTCGTTGACGTCGCCCACGGCCAGAGAGGACGCATGGTGCGCGGGGGTGATCGCTTTGAAAGGGTCCCAGGAGCTGCCGTTGTGGGAGATCATGCCCAGGGCATCGGTGTTGCCGTTGACGGTCAGAAATTCAAGGGTCGTGTTGGAGATGTCGAAATTGCCAACAGCAAGGAGCGAGCTGTGGCCCAGAGCGGGCCAGGACATGGTAAGGACGTTCAGGACGCCCTGGCAGCTCTGGTTCAGCGTCAGGGAGTTGGTGTCGCGCACGAGGATGTCGGCGTATCCGTCGGCGTTGATGTCTTCGATCACGATGGCCTGCGGATTATCGAAGCGGGTTCCGAGGCTCTCTTCGGTCCAGTGTCCGTCGTTGTGGAATATCTTGATGCCGGTCATGTGGCCCACCACAAGGTCTGCCTGTCCGTCGTTGTCCATATCCCCGGCGGTCATGGCCGTGGGGGTGATGAACTTGAAGATGGTGTTCGAGTAAAGGCTCTCCGCCTGCGTCCCGAGGGTGTTTTCTATCCAGTAGGGCTGGCTGTCGGGCAGGGTGACGACAATATCCTTGTCGCCGTCGTTGTCCATGTCTTCAAAAGAGACAGTGTGTGGCTGATGGGCATTGGAGGGCAAAAGGAGAGAGGGTCCCGCGCCTGTTTCAATAGGCTCGAAATCCGCTGTGCCGAGTTGGGAATGGTTCCCGGGCTGTTCATAGCCATTCTTGGGCAGTTCGTCAGCCAATGCATCCCTCCCCTGATGTATCGACTCAGTGCCGTTGTTATGATCGAATCCCTCTATCAATATTGAATGAGGAATGTCAAACGCCTGTTTTGTTTCCTAGGGGTCAACCGCGGAAGGGGATGTCGGATTCGAGGACAGGCACGTGCCCGTACCCCGTATGTCTCAGGAATTCCTCGATACTGCGCCGGGTTACCTGCTGGTTGACGGTGGGGCCGACACGGATTTCCCTGATGGGAAGCCGGTCGGAGCCCATGTCCTCCTTGAACGCCTCGGTATAAAGGTCTGCCGAGTGCAGGTATGAGACTATCTTGTTCTTGGTCACCCTGTGGTGGATGTCGTTGAACTTCGAGGCATGGCTGTTGGGGACCACCATGCGGGTTTCGGCTTCGGATTCATAGGAGTTGTGCTTGAAGGCGATGAACTCCATGGCCAGGGAATCCGCCAGCCACTCGGCCCAGACGTCCTGGTCCGTCGGCGTGTCCATGCCGATGTCCGCGGCGAATTCGCGGGCGAAGCGGGCGATGGTTCGTATCAGGATGGTGGTCTTGATGTCCACGCGGTAGATGATCCGGCGAAGGGCCATGGCGGGAGCGACCACGAAGTGGCTACGGCCGTTGCGGGGGGCGCTGTCAAAGGTGATGGCCACTCCCTGCTCCCCCGGGGCATAGGCCCGCCATTGGTCGAGGCTGTCCGGCTTGGTGGAAAAGGCGCAGACGTACTGGGCTGGCTCCATCTCGTGTTCGAGGATGGTGGCCGTCTTTGTCAGAACGTTGCGGAACGGGCGGTGGCGCTTCTTGTCCAGCAGTCGCTCCAGCAGGCTGAGGACCAGCTTGCGGCCGTTGTGGTACTCCTCGGAGTCGTTGAGAAAGCGATGGTCCGAGAGCCAGAACCCGCCGGATTCTATGATGCCGACCAATCCTTTCATGGAGGTGTAGTGTGTCAGCCCGGTGTCTGCGGGGCCGAACCAGCCGCCGTCGGCGCGCTCGCGGCTGTCCCTGCTGCCGTGGGCCGCGCGCTGGTAGCCGAATTCCGGGAATGGGGCGGTTGTATCGGTCATGCGTTTTCCGTGTTCGAGCCGTTGGCGGGTGTCGGGGCTTTCTTCCAACGCGGATGGCTGATGTCCTCGAAGGCACTCATGGCTGCCACCGATCCCTCGCCGATGGCGGTGACGATCTGCTGCAGGCCGCCCACGAGGTCGCCCGCGGCATAGACGCCGGGGACGCTGGTGCGCATGGCCGAGTCCACCGCCACGAATCCGCTCTCGTTCAGGTCCGTGCCCAGGCTCTTGGCCAGCTCCGTGGCGGCCACCTGGCCTATGGCCACAAAGGCTCCGTCCACGGCCAGTTCCGAGGTCGCGTCGTCGCGCACGTTGCGCAGCCGCAGGCCCGTGGCCCGCTTGCCGTCGCCCATGATCTCCTCGACCACGGTGTTCCAGATGATGGGGATGCCTTCCCGCTCCACGGATTCACGCAGCGGGACCTGGGCGCGGAACTCGTCCCGGCGATGGATGATGGTTACTTCCACCCCGAGGTGCTTGAGGTGCAGGGCGTCGGTCAGGGCTGTGTTGCCTCCGCCGATGACGGCCACCTTCTTGCCTTTGTAGAGGTATCCGTCACAGGATGCGCAGTAGTTGACGCCGCGTCCGAAATAAACGTCCTCACCGGGCGCGCCGAGTTGCCTGTAGGCCGCGCCCGTGGTCAGGATGACCGTCTTGGCCGTGTAGACGCCCCGGCTGGTGGTCACGGTAAGGGATTCTCCTCGTTCGATGCCTTCCACCTCTTCGCCCTCGTGTACCGGGATGTATTGGCGTGCGTGCTCGCTCATGATGTCCATGAGCTGTTTGCCCGGCACGCTGGCAAAGCCCGGATAGTTCTCGACAACAGGGGTCAGGGCCACCTGGCCGCCGACGATGCTCTTTTCGAGTATCACGGCCTTGAGCCCGGCGCGCACGGCGTAGATGCCTGCTGTCAGCCCGGCCGGTCCGGCCCCGACGATGACAAGGTCCACCTCGCCGGGTTCGATGCTCCCGTAGCCAGCCCCCGTCTTGCCATCCAGGAAGTCGGGCAGCGCGCCTTCCTTCTTGAGTTCCTCCGCTGACGCAAGGTGGACCATCTCGGCCACGAACCGCTCCTCGGGCATGAGGCCCAGCCCGGTGTGCGCGCCTTCGTTGATGACCGTGTGCGGCACGGAGCCGACGTTGTATCGTTCCGCCAGCTCGGGGTTTTCGCTCATCTCTACGCACTCGGCCCTGACCAGCTTCGGCCGGGCCAGGGCGCATTTCACGGCGTGCATGACCTGACCGGGGCAGTACGGGCAGGTGGGGCTGACGAAAACCTGGACGAGGCGCTCCTCCTCAAGGGGTTCGAGGATGGAGAGGGACGTTTCCGAAAGGCCGCTGGTAGCCAGGGAAGCGAGGAAGATGGCGGTGATGAAGGATTTGCCTTCCTCGCCAAGCGGCGCACCCAAAAAGCGGACATGGCATTTGTCCGGGTTGACGCACAGGGTGGGGGATGCGGTCACCCCCAGTTCCTTGGCCCGGTCGGACGACAGTTCGTGACGGGCAAAGGTGATCTTGTCTGTCAGGCGCGAGAGGTCGGTGGCGAATTTGGCGGTGTAGTCGCTGAATTCGTCGTTGACCCCGGCCTTGGCGAAGAGTTCCAGGGCGACCGGGTTCTTCAGGTCTGCAAAGGTTTCCTTGAGCTGTTTGCGGACGTCTTCAGGCAGGAACCAGTCCGGTTCGGTTTTCTTTCCGAATAAGGGAGTCATGCGCGGCCTCGTGTGGGGTTTTCTGGTTTGTCCCAGTTGAAAGGGTAGGCAAGGCTCGGTTCGCCGTCAAGGGCGGCGGTCGGTTCCGAGGGGGGTATCCGCTGCCGGGTCCAGCCCGATGGTGTCCAGGTCAACCCCCGTGGTCTCTATCCGATAGAGCCACGTGACCACGGCCCCGGCCAGGGAGGTGGCCACCAGGGCATAGAGGATTGTCCGCGTGCCCAGCCCGGCCAGCATTGTGGGAAAGAGGAATGCCGTGGCCGCCGCGCCGAGTTTGGCCGCAGAGGCGGCCAGCCCCGCGCCCTTGCCCCGGATGCGGGTGGGGAAGACCTCGCCCGCGATGAGATAGGTCATGGCGTTTGGTCCGACATTGGTCATGAAGTTGAAGAGCATGAAGCCGGAATACAGGAGCAGCGTGCGGGCCGGGCCGTGGCTGTCCAGGGAGACGGCGGCCAGGGTCAGCCCGGCGGCGCAGCCGATGAAGCCGATGATCTGGAGGCGGATGCGCCCCACCCTGTCGGCCAGAAGCACGGCCCCTATGATGCCGATCAGCAGCAGCACGTCGATGAACGCCGTGCCCTTGGCCGCGAGCATGTCGTTGTGGACGAGGTCCGCCAGGTTGCGGGCGTGCCCTGCCTGTGCGCCGATGGCCGAAGCCAGGATGGTGGGCGTGAAGATGCCGATGCCGTAGGTTCCCAGATCCTGGAGGAACCACGGAACCGAGGCCAGGATGGTGGCGCGCAGCTGGCTGCCGCGAAAGAGCTGGCCGTAGCCCGCGGCGTCGTGTCCGCTCCCGCCCTCGGGGCGGCTGAGGCGCACCGTGCCGGGATAGGGCGGATCGCGCCGCAGCAGCCGTTCCGTCTCCTGTTCGGCCTCGGCCACCCTGCCCCTGTCGGCCAGCCAGGGTGCAGAGTCGGTGATGAAGAACCGGGCGACGACCACGGCCAGGGCAGGGATCACGGCGGTGGCGTACATGAGCCGCCAGGCGTTGAGGGCCGGGTCTCCGGCCAGGATGAGGTAGCCGATGGCCGTGCCTGCCAGCGCTCCAACGGCCTGGAAGCCGAAGGCGGCGAGGACCAGCCTGCCCCGGCTGGCGCTGGGAATGGATTCGGAAATGATCATATGGGCCGTGGGATAGTCGCACCCCAGTGAAAGGCCCACCCCGAACAGGGCGCCCAGGAGCATGGCGTAGTGGGTGCTTGCAACCAGCAGCACAAGGCACAGGGTGAAAAGGGCCATCTCGGCAATGAACATGGCCTTGCGGCCGAAGCGGTCGGCCAGCCCGCCCAGGACGGTGGCCCCCATGAGGATGCCCACCAGCGGCATGGCCCCCACCGCCCCCTTGCCCGTGGCGTCCAGGTCGAACTCGCTGACGATGAGGGGCAGGGCCACGCCGGTCATGAAGACCACCAGCCCCTCGAAGAACTTGCCCGCCGAGGCCAGGGTCCAGATGCGCCACTGCATGCGGGTCATGGGCGCTGCCGGAGCCGGTGTGCCGTCGGGCCAGAGCGGCGTCTCGTCGATATATTCCTGTACGGTTCTGGATTTGGGGCGCGGGGAATGCAGGATCATGTGCTCGCCTCGATGAGAGGGTGACGGCCTGACGGTGACGCAGGTCTTACATGGAGGACCATCGTTACGGATTGCCCTGTCCGGGCGAGCATTCGGCGGGATGCAGGCCCGGGAGACACTGTGGAAATGTCACCCATAAAGGGGGGAGCGTCAAGGGGCGGCCCGAGTTGGGGCGTCTGGTCGTCAGCGGGATGCAAAGGCGGGCAATCGTCACCTGTTCGTCACATTGGGCGCGGGGAAATGGAGTATGATCCGCTCCGCGTCCGGCGGGCTTTCCCCGGGGGCAATTATCATGGAGGAGGTCTCATGGAATCCCATAAAGCTGTCAAGGGCGCGGCCCGCCCCGTTCCCCCCGCCGACCGTCACTGCTCGGTCTGTTTTGCTCCCATTGTGGATGCCTCCAAAGCCGCTCGTTCTCCCGAAGGCCATCACTACTGCGCCGCCTGTGCGGATGTCGTTTTCAAGGCAAGACCACAGTGCGTCCGAGGCTCGGATGGCACGGCCCCGGTCGCCGAAATGCCGCCTGCCTGATAGCACCCTCAAACAGGCCGCTCTTTGCGAAGCGGCCTTCCCATGGTGCTTGAATCAATGGTTTTTGATTATTCTTTGTGTTCCGTGGCGCTTGGCTTGCGCTCTGGTTGCCCTGTCCCCTGGTCGATGGGGGGGATGACCACCGTGACCGTGGTGCCGAGCTTGGCCGCGGACTGCATGGAGATGCTTCCACCGTGTTTTTCGGCGGCGAGGCGTGCGCTGTAGGTTCCGAGGCCTGTGCCGCCCCGCTTGCCCTCGGTCGCGTATTTTTCGAAGAATCGCGACTGGATGGCCTTGGGCACTTCCCCTGCGTTACTGATGGAGAAGCGGCAGCCCGTGTCGAAGTTCATATCGACGATGACCGGCTTGCCTTCACTCGCCTCCACCGCGTTCTTGATGAGATTGTTGAGCATGGAGAAGATGAGGGGGCGCTCGGCCTTCATGGGGATGGACCGTTCTTCGTCAAAAGTGCGCCCGTCGATGGTCACCCGGATTGGGACGGGGTGTTCCTTGCCCATCTGGACGGTGCGGATCACGTCGCGCAGCAGGGCAATGACGTCGAATTCCTCGAAGTGGAACTCATAGGAACCGCTCTCCAGCTTGTAGAGCTCAAGCGACTGATCAATGAGGTTGAGCATCATCTGTCCGGTTTCCTCCACCGCCTTGAGCATCTCCGCCTGGCGCGGGGTGATGTTCTCATCCTTGCGGATGATGCGCGGAATGCCGATGATGCCCGAGAGCGGGGACTTGAGGTCGTGGCGGATGATGCGCGAGACATCCTCCTTGAGCTTATCCAGGATCTTGCGGCGGGTCACGTCGATGCCGACGCAGATGAACGCCTTGATTTCACCGAACTCGTCGCTCAGGGGGCTGTTGTTCCATTCCCCCCAGAAGCGGGTCCCGTCCCGCCCGGTGTTCTCGCATTCGAAGTCCATGCGCTCGCCCGCTTCAATGGATCGGGAGAGTTCGCCCAGGAGCCGGTCGCGCTCGTCCTTGTCCGTTTCGGAGTCCGCGCCGGAGGCGATCAGGCTGGTTATGTGCATGCCTGTGAGCTCGTCCCCCGGAATCTTGAAGTGCTCTTCCGCATAGGCATTGGCGAAGGATATGTTGCCAACGCGGTCAAGGCGCAGGACGAGGCTGCGCGCGTTTTCCACCAGGCTCTTGTAGAGCGCCCGGCTCTCCATGAGTTCGCGCTCCAGCCGTTTGCGGTGGTCGATGTCCCGGGCCGAGGCCCTGATGCCGAGGAATACCCCCTGATCGGAATAGACAGGCAGGCTGCTGTGGGCGATCCAGTGCTCCTGGCCCTGCCTGTCGATAATCTTGAAATCGAAGACCATGGGCTTTTGAAGGTTGTTCAGTGCGGCGGCCGTGTTGGACACTGTCTCGCGATAGTCCGGGTGGACGACCGAGGTAAGGAGGTCTGGATTGTTCATGAAATCCTGCGGCGTGTAGCCCGTGATCCGCTCACAGGCCGGCGATACGTAGATGAACGATCCGTCCGGGCCGAGCCAGTATTCCCAGTCGAAGGTGAATTCTGCAACGGTTCGGTAGCGCTCTTCGCTCTCGGCCAGTCGTTCGGCCAGTTCTTTCATGTCCCGGATGAACGGACCGATCATGGAGACGCCTGCATAGACAAGGATGGAGATGACCAGGCCGAGCAGTTCATAGGAGAGGGAGGGGATGTCAGAGCCGTTGTAGATGCCGACCAGGGTATGGGCACGGCGGAAAGCCATGGCGAAAATGCCTGCAGAGAGCAGGCCCCAGGCCCATTTCCTCCCTGCGAAGGCGATGAGCCGCAAGGCGAGAAAGCCTGCGGCGAATTGGAGAATCGTTGAGCACGTGATGATGAACAGCATTGCTGGACTCCGCTTTGATGAACGATGGCGGCCGCGGCCGCACTGCGCCTCTCAAGGTCGGTTTGCCTTCCACTTTGTGATAGGCATACTGCGAATGTCCGATATTGTGAAACAGAAATAGCCATGACGGAGTATTTCTCCTCCATCAGGACACGGAAGGGAAGGGCGGAGGTTCTGTGTCGGGCGTCGTGCGGCGGCAGATATGAGAGCGGGCGGACTCCGCAGGCTCTCATATGTCCCCGGAATCCGGCGCCACGAGCTTGCACGGCACGGCGAACCGGACCGTGGTGCCTTCTCCCGGTTCGCTTTCAAGCCAGATGTGGCCGCCCATCATTTCCGTCAGCTGTTTGGAGATGCTCAGGCCCAGCCCGGCTCCGCTGAAGGTCTTGGTCATGAAATCCTCGCCGATGGCAAAGGGTTTGAATATGTTTTCCTGCATGTCCTCGTGGATGCCTATGCCGGTGTCCTTGACGCTGATGCACAGGGTTACTTCAGGGCGACTCCCCTCTCCCTGCTGCTCGCCCGGCCCCCAGGATTTGACCGTGACCGTGATGGTTCCCGTCCTGGTGAACCGGATGGCGTTGTTGAGGAGATTGGTCAGTATCTGCCGTATGTGTGCCGGGTCCGCGTAGAGCAGGTCGGGAAGGTCGTCGGCAAAGGCGCTGACGAACTCCAGCTTTTTGCCTGCGGCCAGCTTGCGGTAGAAATCCAGGGTCGGGGTGATGATCGTTCGTGGTGAGAAGGTCTTGGACCGGGGCTTTTTCTTGCCCGACTCCAGTTCGGAGAACTCCAGAAGATCGTTGACCATGATCAGCAGCCGCTGTGATGACTCCAGGCCGTCCTCAAGGAATTCCCTGTGCTCGTCGGTCAGGTCGCTGCTCTGCAGCAACAGCTGGGTGACGCCCAGGATCCCGTTGAGCGGGGTGCGAAGTTCATGGCTCATGTTAGCCAGGAAGGCGCTCTTTGCCCTGTCGGCGGTTTCGGCCTGCTCCTTGGCCCGTCGCAGTTCCCGGGTGCGCTCGTCAACGAGATCGCGCAGCAGACGGGACTGGTTGTACAGGGCGAGATGGGTCTTGATGCGGGCCAGGATGACGGAGGGATTGTACGGCTTGGTTATGTAGTCTACCGCGCCCATCTGCAGGCCGCGCTCCTCGTTGGCGATGTCGCTCAGGGCTGTGACGAAGAGGATGGGAATGTCCCGGGTGCTTTTGTTGCCCTTCATGGCGGCGCAGCACTGATAGCCGTTGATTCCTGGCATCATGACGTCGAGCAGGACCAGGTCCGGCGGTGTGGGCGAGAAGACGAGGCGCAGGGCGTCGTCCCCGTTGGTGGCCACGCGTACGCGATACTGTGGGGTAAGCAGGTCGGTGAGTATTTCCAGATTGGCCGGGGTATCGTCGGCAATGAGGATCAAAGGCTTAACCATCGGCCCCCTCCTTGCTTTTGCAAAGGGTTATGAACTCCTCGATCCTGGCCCTTCCTTCCGTGAAGTCGAATTTGGCCAGCAGGGCGCCCAGTTCGTCTGCCATCCAGGGCGCGGCGCGCAGAAGACGCGGCTCCAGTTCCGCGAAAAAGTGTCGTGCCTCGGCGTCGTGCATTCTGAGCAGCTCGACCAGCGCGGCGAGGTCGGGGAGCAGCTCCAGCGCGGCGGGCAGGTCGACCCCCCGGTCGACACATTCACGCACCTCGGGGCCTGGAAACGCATTGAAGATGATGTCGACAATGCGTTTTCGTTCATCTTCCATGGCCTGGAGCATCTCGGCTGCCCGCTCCGGCGCAGTGTCCAGTGCGGCCTCAAGGGCTTGAAGGGAGCGGAACAGGGAATCGGCCCCGAGGTTGCCCGCCACGCCCTTGCTTGAATGTGCCAGCTCTTTGGCCTTGCCGAACTCACCGACACCGATAAGCTTTGCCAGGAGTGGGAATGTCGTTTCGCAATCCCTGGCGAAGTCGCCAAGGAGTTTGGAATAGAGCGTGGTGTTGCCCTGAAACCGGGCAATGGCCTTGTCCACATCGAAGCCAGGCAGGCTGCGCAGCGCGCCCGGGATGCTGGTCTTCGGGGGCTGAGGCTCTGTCTTGGCCGTTCGCCGGACCGCGCTGGCGGGGCTGTCCGGTTTGTCCGGCAGCCATCTGGCGAGAACCTCCAGCAGGGCGTCCGGGTCGATGGGTTTGGTGATGTGGTCGTTCATGCCCGCAATCAGGCTTTTTTCCCTGTCTCCGGCCAGGGCGTGAGCTGTCATGGCGATGATGGGGATGTCCCGCAGGCGTTCGTCCGCCCGGATGATTTCGACGGCCTGATAGCCGTCCATGACCGGCATCTGGATGTCCATGAGCACGGCGTGGTAGTTGGCTTCGCGCAGCATCTCGATGGCGTCGAACCCGTTGCCCGCAACGGTCACGGCGGCTCCCGATGCCTCCAGTATTTCCCGCCCCAACTGCTGGTTGATGAGGTTGTCTTCCACCAGCAGGATGCGCGCGCCCGCGATGTTCGTCTTTATTAGAGGCTGTTGTGCCGGAGAATCCCGCCTGCCGTCAGTCGGATAATTTTCCATCTGAAAGGCCTTGAGGATGGCCTTGTAGAGCAAAACCCTGCTGAAGGGCTTGAGCATGAATCCATCCAGTTTGACGCGCTCCGCCCTGTTGAGCACCTCGTCGTGGCCGTAAGCAGTGAGCATGATTATTCTTGGCTTGGGCGTGATGTTCGGGTCGTTGTTGATCCGGTCGACGAGCTGAAATCCGTCCATGCGCGGCATCTTCCAGTCAGTGAACACCAGTTGCACCGGCCCGCCCGGGACCGGAGTGGTCAGGATGTCGAGAGCCTCCAGGCCGTTCGCTGCGGTTTCTGTCGAGAAAGAAAAGGACTTCAGGATGTTGGAAAGCACTTCGCGAGAGATTCGGCTGTCGTCGACTACCAGGACTCTGATGCCCTCCAGCTCCTTGGGAAACTGCAGGTATCCCTCGGCTTGGCGCTCCTGAAGGTCGAAGGGGATGGTGGCGACGAACTCGCTGCCCTTGTCCAGCTCGCTCTCAAGCTCCAGCGTGCCGCCCATGAGTTCGGTAAGGTGTTTGCTGATGGTCAGCCCGAGGCCCGTACCGCCGTATTGCCGCGAGATGGACTCGTCGGCCTGGTTGAACGGCTGAAAGAGAAGATCGACGGCCTCCGGGCTGATGCCAACGCCCGTGTCCCGAATGGAGAACTGGATCACAGCCCGTTTTTCGTCGAGCACCGGGGTGGTGATGGAGATCACCACCTCGCCGGCGTCGGTGAACTTGACCGCGTTCCCGGCGAGGTTCAGCAGTACCTG
>CAMYLL010000050.1 GCA_947259235.1 uncultured Pseudodesulfovibrio sp.
GAGGAGGCGCTCGTTGTCACGCGGGTGGAGGCCAATGGAGGGCTCGTCGAGGACATAGGTGACGCCCACCAGGCCGGAGCCGAGCTGGGAGGCGAGGCGGATGCGCTGAGCCTCGCCGCCCGAGAGGGTTCCCATGTTGCGGCCCAGGGAGAGATATTCCAGGCCCACGTTGACCATGAAGCCGAGGCGGTGGATCAGCTCCTTGAGCAGCGGCTCGGAGATGAGGGTCTCGTGGCCGGAGAAGTGGAGGTTTTCGAGCCAGTCAAGGGCGCGCTGGATGGACATGGAGGTGAACTCGAACATGTTCTTGTCCGCCACGCGCACGGCCAGAGCCTCGGGCCGCAGGCGCGCGCCGAGACAGGCCGGGCAGGGCGCGCTCTGGCGGAAGCGGGCGGTCCAGTGGTCCCAAACGCCCGCCTGCTGCTGGCTGTAGTCGAGCAGGGGGACGACGCCGGGCCAGCCCGTGGCCGGGTCGCCGTGGAAGAGGGCGTTCCACGCCTCGGGGGTGTAGTCCGAAAGCGGCGTGTCGAGGGTGAAGCCGTGCTCGCGGCCGAGCTTCTTGAGCTGCGGCCCGTACTGGCTCTGGCGGTAGGCGGACTTCCAGGGGATGACGCCGCCCTGATTGAGGGAGAGGCCCTTGTTGGGGGCGATGAGGTCCGGCTCGAAGTATTCCACGCTGCCGATGCCGTTGCAGGTGGGGCACGCGCCCTGGGGCGAGTTGAAGGAAAAAAGCTGCGGAGTCAGGCGGGGCATGGATATCTTGCACGCCGGGCAGGTGGAAAGGGTGGACATGAAGGTGTCAGCAGCTGCTCCCCCTTCGTCGATGACGGAGACGATCATGCGCTCGTCGCCGCGCGTCAGGGCCAGCTCCACCGAGTCGGTCAGCCGTTTGGCGATGCCGTCGCGGATGACGAGGCGGTCCACCACCAGTTCGATGGTGTGTTTCTTGTTCTTTTCCAGCTCCGGGAGGTCGTCCAGGGTGTGGAGCTTGCCGCCGATGCGCACGCGGACGAACCCCTCCTTCTTGAGCTTGGCAAAGAGGTCCTTGTGGGTCCCTTTCTGGTGCTCCACCAGCGGGGCAAGGATCATGAACTTGGTTCCCGGGTCCATGGCCATGACGGTGTTGACGATCTCGTCGGTGGTCTGGGCCTCGATGGGCTTGCCGCACTCCGGGCAGTGGAACTTGCCCAGGCGGGCGTAGAAGACGCGCAGGAAGTCGTAGACCTCGGTGACGGTCCCCACGGTGGAGCGCGGGTTCCGCGTGGCGGTCTGCTGCTCCAGGCTGATGGCCGGGGAGAGGCCCTCCACCTTGTCCACGTCGGGCTTGTCCATCTGGGGCAGAAACTGGCGGGCGTAGGCCGAGAGGGATTCCACATAGCGGCGCTGTCCTTCCGCATAGACGATGTCGAAGGCAAGGGTGGACTTGCCCGAGCCGGACGGGCCGCAGACCACCACCAGCTCGTCGCGGGGGATGTCCAGGGTGAGGTCCTTCAGGTTGTGGTGCCGGGCGCCTTCTATGCGGATGACTTTCTTGGGTGCGGTGTTGCTCATCGACTGATGATAAGCATTCCCAGGTCGAAGGCAAGGAGAAGAATGGGCAACGTCGCCTCGTCAGACAACAGCCTGGTATCGTTGGAAAGCGTGGGCAAAAAAAGGCCGATGGACGGTCGTCAGCCCAGGAGCCAGCTTTCGGCCTCGTGCTCGACCTCGAAGGCCCGGTAGCTCATTGCCCTGTTGCGCAGGGCGGTCTCAAGAGCGCGTGTTGTCTCGCTGTTTTCCGGAGCGCAGACGATGGCCGCGCGCAAGCCCAGGCCCGGCACGTTGAGCATGTCCAGCGTCTCGGCCAGGCTGACGGCGTCGTGGGCGTCGAAGGTCGGTTCGAGCCGCGTCTCGTCAAGGAGCAGCCGGGTCTGGTTGCGCCTGATCATCTCGTCGAGGATGGTCTTGGCATAGTCGGCCAGGTCTTTGCCGTTTGCGAGTGAACCGGTCACGGTCACAAGGAGATAGTGTGTCGTGTCAGTGATTTGGATGGAGTATGGCATGTGTTGTCGTGGTGAAGGTTCATGGACGGAAGCCGATACATTTCACGACACAATGCCAGCAATTGCGACTGTCGGCTACTAAAAAATAGCCAGTAGATACAGAGATATCCGGGATTGCTCGGCGGTCACCGCATGCCGTGGCGCTTGAGGATCGCTTCGTACTCACCATCGGCCTTCATGGCTTCCACGCCCGTGGTCAGGGCCAGGGCCAGGGTTTCCCATCCGGGCATCTGCCTGGAAAAGGTCGTGTAGATGCGCACATGCTTCAGGGGCGGGTCGATGCGGCCGAGCTGGCCGAGTTTGTCGGGATGGTAGGCGACCATCAGGTGGTGCAGTGTTTCCGGGGTGTTGATGACGTAGTTCACACGGCCGTATATCAGTTTATCCAGGTTCTTCTTGATGCTGTCGGAGAAGTCTATGTCCATGCATGGGGCCAGTTCCTCGACCTGCCGTGTGACGCAGGTTCCGCGTAGCTGGCCAAGTGTGGCCGGGCAGAGTTCGCTGAAGTCATTGACGGTGCGATCGCCGCCACCCATGCGAAAGAAGTGGAAGTCGCTTTCCCAGGCGTAGTCGGGATAGAACATGAATTCTTCGCGTTCGGGCGTATATCCTGCCCCGATCAGCCCGTTGATGCGCCCCTCCCTGACCAGAAGCAGGGCGCGCTTCCACGGGTAGAACTCCACCACCACATCAAAGCCGCCACGGGCCAGGGCCCTGGTCACGATCTCTGCATAAAAGCCGCTCCCCGGCAGGTCCGGGGCCGTGTAGGGCTTCCAGTTCATGGCCGCAAGGCGGATGGTCTTTCCCGCCGAGGCCGGGCGCGGCATGCCGGGGGCAAGGAAGGCAAGGAGGGCGAGAAGTACAATGGCGCGGGCGAGCATGGGAATCCTTGTGATGCTTTTGGGATATTTTCCCGATTTCGCAGTGGGCGGGGGGTCTTGATCTTATCTGGCTATACACACGTATGATAATGATAGCAACACGGTGGAAGGGATCGACAGGCATCTTTTGGGACAATATCCCGCTTGCCCGCGTATGAGCGGAAGGGGGCGAGGTTTACAGACCCTCCGGGAGTGCGTATATTGGGAGAGTAAAGACAAGCCAAACCCGTCGCGAGGCGGGGACGGAAAGCCACGGGTCTTTGCCGGTTGTCGTCGTCTGATCTCTGACATTGGTGTCGGGGGAGCCGTGCGGGCGGAGCCGGGGTGTAAAGACAGCCGGGTTGCCTCATCATCTTCCCCCGGAGCATCGCGCCACGCGACGCCCCGGCGGCCAGACGATTCCCCGGCGACCCAGGAGGGAGTCATGGGAGCCACCATTCCCGCCGGAAACGGCGGCGACACCGGAAAGCAAACAATGGGCAGCCTGTTCAAGGTTTCGCCATATATGGTCATACCGTCCCGCGTGGGCGGGTTTTCCCTGTTTCTCAAGCAGGAGGACGCCTATGTCCTCTATGCCGAAAAGGGCGAACTGTTCACCGAGGCCCACAAGGAGCGGCTGGCCCGTCTGGGGGTGGACCATCTCTACGTCCGGGCCGAGGACTACCGCAACTATGCGGGCTACCTGCAGGAAAACCTGCTCGACATCATGGATGACGAGGCGGTCCCGGTGCGCGAGCGGGCCAGGGCGTGGAACGACGCCACGGTCTCCCTGGCCCGGGAGGCGTTCGAGACCCGTCTGCCCAAGACCATGGACAAGCGCAGCTTTGCCAGGATTCGTGCCCTGATCACCAACAGCCTGCGGTTCCTGGCGCGCGAAGACGCCCTCAGGGAGCTGTCGCGCTTCATCTCCGAAGGCAGTGATCTGTACAAGCACGGCATCGGCGTCATGGTCCTGACCGTCAGCGTGCTGTCGTCCTATGTGAAGGAAGACGCGGAGCTGATGGTGGCCGTGGGTATGGGGGCCATGCTCCACGACATAGGCAAGCTCGAACTGCCCCCCGAGCTCTTTGCCCGCCGTACCGACACCCTGAGCCAGGCGGAGCAGGACATGATCCGCTCCCATCCCGCCCTGGGCGTGGGCGTCTGTTCCTCGCTGCCGCTGCCCCAGGAGGCGTTGCAGTGCATCCTCTTTCACCACGAGCGCGAGGACGGCTCCGGCTATCCGTCGGGCGCATCGGGCGAGCTGCTGCCGTCCTATGTCAAGGTCGTGGCCCTGTGTAACGACTACGACTCCCTGGTCCGAGGCGGGCCGAACCGCAAGAGCCTGAGCCCCTTCGAGGCACTGACCCGGATCAAGTCGCGGCGTGGCGGGGTTGAACCCGAGCTGCTCAAGCGGCTCATAGCCATCCTATCCAAGGCCCAGATAGCCTGAGCTCACGGCAGCCGTTTTCACGATAGATCGCAACAGGGCGGGGCAGGGATGTTTCCCTGCCCCGCCCTGTCTGTTCGCTGTTGGGCTAGAATCGTTTGAGGTCGTCGCCGGGTTCCGCGTCTGCCGTCTTGGGGAGGGCTGCGGATGGACGCCCGGGCGGGGGGGGCCCGGCGGCGTCAAGGGTGAAGAAGGCCACGGCTTTTTCAAGGGCATGGGAGAGTTCGTCGAGCTGGTGCGCGGCTGCCGCCACGTTTTCGGAGTGGCTCGTGCTTTGCTGCATGAGCGTGGTCATATCCGCCACGGCGTCCTTGATGCGCCGCGCCCCGGTGTCCTGTTCCGCGCTGGACGAGGCGATCTCCTGCACCAGGTCGGCCGTCTTGCGGATGTTGGGGACGATGGACTGGATCACATGTCCGGCCTTCTCGGCCACGGTCATGCTGTTTGTCGACATGATGCCGATCTCGGCGGCGGCCTGCCCGCTGCGTTCGGCCAGTTTGCGCACCTCGGCGGCCACTACGGCAAAACCCTTGCCATGTTCTCCGGCCCGGGCGGCCTCGATGGCGGCATTGAGGGCCAGGAGATTGGTCTGGCGGGCTATTTCCTCGATGATCGATATCTTGTCCGCGATCTCCTGCATGGCCTCGACCGTGCCGGACACGGCCTCGCCGCCGGTAAGGGCGTCCTGTGCCGTGCTGTTGGCGATGCGCTCGGTTTCGTCTGCGTTTCTGGTGTTGGTGCTGATGCTTGCAGCCATGGTTTCAACGGATTCGCTGACCTGCACGAGGGATCCCGCCTGTTCGGCCAGGTCGCGCGACAGGCTGTCCGAGGACGCCGTCAGTTCCTGGCTGCCCTGGGCCACGTCGCGTGCGGACGCGGCGATCTGACCCAGGATGACCGTGAGCTTGCCGACCATGTTGGAGAGGGAGGCCAGAAGATCGCCCATCTCGTCGTCCTCGGCCGTGCCTGCGGGGGTTGTCAGGTCGCCCTGGGCCACGGCCTGCGCAAAGCGGGCGCCCGAGGCCGAAGGGCTTATCACCAGCTTGTTCAGGACCAGCCAGCCGGTGGCAACGGGGAGGATCAGAAAGAGGCCGAGCATGACGGCGATGGCTGCGGCCAGGCTTTTGATGAGAGCCTGCGGCCCGGTGATGTCGAGGGTCAGCACCATGACGCCCACCTGGTCCCCCCGGTAATTCCTGATGGGGAATCCGGCTACGGCGGTTCCCTTGAGAATTTCCGAGGTTTTGCCCGCAGCGCCGGCGTCGAGGAAGCGTTTGCCGACCAGGGCTCTGGCCGTTTCGTTTTCCTGGCCCGCGATGAGCACGTAGCTGTTTTCCAGCACCGGGTATTTTTGATTGTCGCGCAGCTGGGTGGTGATGGCGAGCTGATCCGCGTTCATGAAGACCAGCATGGACATGTCCGTGTCCTTTTCCATGGGCTTGATCACGTCGGCGAAGTTGATCAGGACCTCCACCGAGCCGAGCCGCTCACCGCCGTCTGAAACAGGGGCAAGGCCGCGGATGGTGAAGCCGCCCCGGCCGGGTTCGATGCCCATGAGCGGCTGGCCTTTGGCGTTGACGTCGAGGACGGTCTGGCGGAACGAGGAGATGTCGTCGGAGATGTCGACCCACTGGCCCTCTTTCTTGGCCTGCTTCTTTCGCCACATGCGCACCAGGCTGAGCCCTGTGGGCAGGTGGTAGTGCAGGCGGAAGCTCTGGTCCAGGGTTTCCTTCAGGCCCGCCGCCACCGGGGCCAGCTCCTTGCGGATGCGCTCCCGTGCCTGCTGCGACTGGGGCGAGTTCGGATCGAGCATGTCGCCCTGATGGGCGATGCGGTATGCCTCGGTCACTCCTGGCAGGCGGCTGAACATGGCTGCCTCGTGCAGGGCCGTGCGAGCGGCGACGTCCAGGGATTCCTCCACAGAGGCGGTGCGCGCCCACACCAGCATGTCCACGAAGGATGACTCGAGGCTGCCCATCCGGCTCTGCATCATCAAAAAGGCCACGACACCAAGAGCCAGGGATATCCCTGCCAGGGGTATGATCAGTTTGAATCTCAAACTCATGCGCATGCAGTGGTTCCTCCTGGTGGCGGGTTGAAGCGGGGAATATTACTCCGAGCGGCGGGCCCAGACCGCGTAGACGGGGTCGCTGTGCTCAAGCTCGGGGTAGTATCTGTCGTCGGGGTCGGGGAGGCGGGGCCAGCCCCGGTCGCTGATGGTGCGCACATCGCCGAACCCCTCGGCCCAGGCGAGGTACTGGCTGACCAGCCCCAGGCGCTCGAACTCGTGCAGTTCGGTCCATACCCTGATGACCTTCGGCTCGAACCAGCGGTTGGAAAACGTCAGGGCAAGGACCCCGCCGGGGCGCAGCACCCTCGCCGCCTCCTGGAACACCTCGAAGGGTCGGATGAGATACTCCACGGACACGGTGCAGATGATGGCGTCGAAGCTCGCATCGGCAAAGGGAAGTATGGGGTCCTGGTTGAGATCGTGGACCACGGACGCCGTCAGGGCGGGGTTCGCGGCCAGCTCCTTCGCGTTCATGCCCAGGCCGGTCATGGAGCGGGGGGCAAATCCTTCGGGCACGTGGGAGACATGTCCGGCCATGAGGTCCAGGACGTCGCCGGAATCATCGAGCAGGTCGGCGTAAATCCTGGTGATGGCGGCCGCGGCCTGTTTGTCCAGGTGCAGGACCGGCCGTTCCGTGTCGTAGAACAGGGCGTCGTCCGACTCGTCTTCGCGGGCAAAGGGCTCTGCGCCCAGAAAGTCCGTGGGGGTGTGTGGCAGGCGCGCCTGCATGCCCGGTCCCTTGAAGAGGATGTCGGGCCAGCGGCGCAGGGTTCCCACCGCGCCCGTGGACGTCCGCACATCGAGCACGGTGGCCTTGATGCGTATGTCGCGCCCTGCCAGGGGATGGTTGAGGTCTGCCTTGAAGCCTGCCTTGCCCGTCTCCACCACGCGGAAGGGGGCGTCGGAATCGGGGCGCGTGCCCGGGACGTTTTCGATGAGATTATGGGGGTAGAACCTGCCCAGCCTCGGCTTGATCTTGCGGCCGTGAACAAAGGGCGCGAGGAATCGGGCCAGCGGCATGTCGAGCACCTTGCCCGGCTTGAACTCGGGAATCTCGGACGGGTCCAGGGCCATCTCCACCGAATCGTTGGGCCCCAGGCCGCGCATGCGGCTCTTCAGCCCCAGGGGCAGGATGTCGCGGGTGAAGCTGATGTTGTGGGCCAGCAGCCGCTCCACATGCGCGGCGTGAGAGCTCTCCCATGACAGCTCGAAATATGCGGTGACCATTGAATCCTGCGTGATGTATTCCACGACGTCTCCTCGGAAATAAGTCGCCGCCAAGACCCCGGTACGGGCGTCGGACATTCGGCGGTGGGAGATTATTGTAGCCTAAAACAGGGAAAAGGCAAACCGTAAGGGACTTGTTGCGTGTGTGCCCTCGGCTGTGTTCCGGTTGCCCGGAGGCTTTTATCGGGGCCGGGGTCAGGCGAACCAGCGCGGGACGTCCGCGATGCCTCGGTTCAGGGCCTTCTCCAGGCGGACGAAGTCCGGCTGATGGCTGGCCACCAGCGCCCAGTATTGGGCCGAGTGGTTCAGGTGGCGGGTGTGACAGAGCTCGTGCAGCAGCAGATGGTCCACCAGCTCGGCCGGCAGGAACAGGAGCTTGGCATTGAGACTGATGACCCCCCGGGCCGAGCAGCTCCCCCACCGGGTGCGCTGGCGGCGCACGCGCAGGGCCGAATAGGGCATGTCCAGGCGGCGGCTGGCTTCGTCCAGGCGGGGCAGGAGGAACTCGCGCGCCTTGGCCGTGGTGAAGCGCACCAGCCCGTCGAGGAGGGCGGCCGGGTCGTCCTTGGGACCGCGCACCAGGATGCGCGGGCCGTTCTCAATGACAGTGGTCCGCCCGGGCCGGTCGAGGTAGTCCACCCGGCAGGTCCGCCCCGTGGCCCGGAACGCCGCCTCGTCGGGCAGGTCCGGGGTGCGTCCTGTCAGGTCCGCCCCGTCCGCCTCCAGCACGGCGCGGGTGCGCTCGATCCACGACCGCTTGGAGGCCAGGATTCCGGCCACCCTGCCGGGATCAAACCCGCGCGGCACGACCACCTGAAGCCCCTGGCCGGGGATCAGCTTGACCAGCACGCGCCTGGCCCGGGGGTTGTCCCGCACGGAAAGGGGCAGTCCGAGGTATTCCGTCACTTGGGCTCCGGGTCGAGCTCTGTGCTCACGGAAAATCCGTTGTCCCGGAGCAGGGCGGAGAAGAGTCCGTTGCCGGATACCAGGAGCGAGGTGAATGTGCCGTCGTAGACCTGGCCCAGGCCGCAGGAGGGCGAGCGCGCCTTGAGCACGGCCCCGGAGCAGCGGGCAAGGCGCGCCAGCCGCAGTCCTTCCTCGGCTCCGCGCAGATACTGGGCGGTATAGTCGGTCCCGTCGCGGTCCACCACCCGGCCCCGGCGCAGCTCGCAGGGCGGGCGCGGGGTGGGCAGTCCTCCGGCAATCTCCGGGCAGAAGGGGATCGCCCGGCCCTGGCTCACAAGGTCTGCCACCCATTGCACCGGGGTAGAGCGGCCGTCGTAGCGGCAGCGTTGTCCGACGAGGCAGGCGCTGACCAGCAGCGGGCCCTGACCGGGGGAGTCTGTGTCGCGGGTCATGGTTCTCCGGTTCGTTATTGCGTGTTGTCGTGTTGACGTGGTTTCGTGTGGGTGATTCTAGCCTTGATCTTTGACATGTCAAAGTCATATTGTGCCCCCGCAGCAGAGGTGCACGATGAATGATTCATACAAGCGGCGGACCATGTACGTCTTTCTGCTCGTCCTCGTGGTGGGCGCGCAGGTGGGATTCCAGGGGTGGCGCACGCTGCTCAACAACTTTGCGGTGGAAGTGGGCGGGCTTTCGGGCCTGGATATCGGCGTGGTCCAGTCCGTGCGCGAGATTCCGGGGTTCCTGGCCCTGCTGGCCATCTATGTCATAATGATAATGCGCGAGCACAGGCTGGCCGCCGTCTCGGTGTGCGTGCTCGGCCTGGGGGTGACCCTGACCGGACTGCTGCCCTCAACGGGCGGGCTGGTTTTCACCACCCTGCTCATGAGCTTCGGGTTTCACTACTTCGAGACCATGAACCAGTCCCTCACCCTCCAGTATTTCAACCATGTCGAGGCCCCGCTGGTCATGGGACGGCTGCGCAGCGTCTCCGCCCTGACCAATATCGTGGTGGGCGGGGCCATCTATCTTCTGGCCAAGGCCATGGGCTATGCGGAGATGTTCGCCGTCCTCGGGGGCGTGGCCGTGGCCGCCGGGCTGTGGGCCCTGACCCGCGATCCGTCCAGCGTGGACATCCCCGTCCAGCGCAAGAAGATGGTCTTCAGGTCCAGGTACTGGCTCTACTACGCCCTGACTTTCCTGAGCGGGGCCAGGCGTCAGGTGTTCGTGGCCTTTGCCGTCTTCCTGCTGGTCAAGAAGTTCGGCTATTCCGTGGAGCAGGTGACCGTCCTCTTCGTGCTCAACAACGTGGTCAATTATTTCGCCAATCCGCTCATCGGGCGGGCCGTGAACCGGTACGGGGAGCGGATGGTGCTGAGTGTTGAGTACGCGGGGCTGTTTCTGGTCTTCACCGGTTACGCCCTGACCGAGAGCGCGCTCCTGGCCGGGCTGCTCTACGTGGCGGACAACGTGCTCTTCAACTTCGCCATGGCCATCAAGACATTCTACCACAAGGTTATTACGGTAAATAAAGTATACTTAAAGCCACTGTTTTCTCTTAAAATAGATTTCATAAACTTTTTTTGTGTGGACGACATGGAGTTGTTACGGTAAATTTTATACTATATAATAAAAAGGACTTTAATGAGCGCAGCCAATCCCTATTTTCATAGTGTCGTCGGAACTACAATACAACTTGGCAATATCCGAAGAAGAACATGGGTCATTTTTGACTCTGATGGAAACATGTTTCGCCCCTTAATCGAATACTTTATCGAAAAAGGGGTCGGCTTGATGACCCAGCGCCACATCGCCATGGCTGTCGGGCTATATATTGATTATATGGTCGCCAACGGTGCTACATATAGTCAGCGCAACAACAAATCAGCATTTCTTTCTGATTTTGCATGGGCTATTCAACATGGGACTGTTCACAGCACAGAAGACCACACCGGCCTATATTGGAAATCAAGGACGTCTGTTCAGGCTAGAAAAATACTGAATTCTGTTTGTGAGTTTCTTGATTGGTTGCTTGAGGCTGGCGGTTTGCCTGCAACAGATTTGTACCGAGCATCAACCTTAAGTGAAAAAATGGCCTACTGGCGATACTTCAACACGAAGAAGCAGGCCTCTCTTTTAAATCACATAAAATTCTATTCTCATGCAATGAAGGATGCGGAGACTACCAGAAGAGCTTCTATAAGAAGAGTCTCTACGGGGCGAGATGTCCGGCCACCAAGATTCCCCGAAGACAAGATATTTAATTTGCTGTTCGAAGGATTCGTTAAACCTGGCAAACTGAACGACGATCGACTTTGGGTGAAGTATGACCTCCGCAATATTTTGATCACAATATTACTTCATGGTGGAGGGTTGAGAGTTTCTGAGCCCTTCCACATATATTGCCACGATGTAATTTCTGACCCCTATGACTCAGGTCAGTGCGTTGTCAGAGTTTATCACCCATCTGATGGCTTGATTAAGGATGTAGATACTATCACTGGCAAGCCTGTTGATAAAACCCGAAGCCAATATCTTCAAGATCGCTTTGACCTTAGACCACGCCATGAAATCTTTGGAAGAGAACATGCAGGCTGGAAAGATTTATTTCTCGATGAAGCCAGATCTCAATTTTATATAAATGTTCACTGGTTTCCTCGATATTGGGGGGTATTGTTTAGAAGTTTCTATGCGCTGTATGTCAAGCATGTCCTCCCTGTAAACATGAAACATCCTTACGCTTTCATATGTACTGGCAAGAGATATTTCGGAAAGCCATACACCATAGCGTCTTTTCGGGAAGCGCATAAGGGGGCAGTTTTGAAAATTGGGCTTGAGTATAAAAAAGAATATGGAACGACACCGCACGGCCATCGCCATGCTTATGGGCAGAACTTAAAAGCTTCTGGAGTAAGAGAAAGACATATTCAAGCCTGCATGCATCATCGGTCTCCTCTAAGTCAGTTGGTATACACTGAGCCAACTTACAGAGAAATAGATGCGATCCTTTCTAGTACCTCACAAAAGGTCCCAAACTATCGCACGATACAGGAAAAGCTGGGAAAACACTTCAATGTTTCAATAGAAGAACTCTTAAGAGAACTGGTTCGATAAAATGGGTACATTAATACAATCTAATAGCTACTCAGTTTATAAATCTGCATATGACGGCAGAGACATCATTATAAATACTAGCCCCAATATGTACCTATTACCTGAGGAAAATGTACAATTGTGCGCCTCAGTACTAAAATCTATATATTCACATTATATGGCAATCATCTCAAAGACAAAGACTCCAAACTGGGATGATCACAACTACAAGGTAAGAAAAGCTCTAATATGGATATGTGAGCTCTACACAAGCCACAATCCAATAGAGCTAATCAGCATTGGTTCCTTTTTTGATGGCTACCAGGAGAAAATACAAAAACTCAAAAAATCGTCAAAGAAGAATTACCACAACGGCTATTTTTTCGGAGATATTAAAAGGATTTTAGGAATATTAAGGGTTAAAGAATTGATTGCAATGCCCTTAGGCCAAACAGATTATAGTAAAAACTACTTGGTAGGAAGTGACAATCCAAC
>CAMYLL010000051.1 GCA_947259235.1 uncultured Pseudodesulfovibrio sp.
TCGAAGGAGTGGGCGTCGTGCTTGATCGTGCCCACGGAGAGGCCAAGCTGTGCGAACCGGGGCAGAAGCCCCTCGATGAACGTGGTTTTTCCTGACTTCTTCTTGCCGACAATGCAGATGATGGGGACTTTCATGGGGGGACCTCGTCAGTGTGAGAGCTGGGGGAAATGGCGCATCATTGCGCCGGTGCATCATGGCGAAGTATACCCGATGCAGAGCGAAAAAGCCACGCCTGCCGGGAAACGCACCGCCGGGCCAGGGAGCGATCCATGCATTCAAACAACTACGACGTCCACGAATACAGGCAGGGCTTCACCCGCAGGACCATCGAGGCCATCCGGGAGATTCCGCTGACCATCGTGCTCAACGGACGCGAGGTGGTCACCCTGCTGTGCACCGCCAAGTACCCGGAATATCTCGCTGTCGGCTTCCTCAAGTCCGACGCCTTCATCACCAGCCCGGACCAGATCACGGACCTGACCGTGCGCCAGCACGCCGACCGGCTGGTGGCCGAGGTGGAGACCTGCCACGACCCGTGGAAGGACCGCGTCATGGAACGGTCCATCACCTCGGGCTGCGGCAAGGGGACCAACTTCGGCCGCAACGTCCAGACCGTGTCCAAGCGGCGGCTGGCCGGTGACATCCGGGTCACCCCGGAGCAGATCCTGACCCTGACCAGGGAGCTGCACGCCCGCTCCACCCTTTACAACCAGACCCGCGGGTGCCACAATTCCTCGCTGTGCACGCCGGACGAGATGCTCCTGTTCCGCGAGGACATCGGACGCCACAACGCCATAGACATGCTCTGCGGCCAATGCTTCCTGGACAGCGTGCCGGTGGACGACAAGATGATCGTCTCCACGGGCCGCGTGGCCTCGGAGATACTGCTCAAGGTGGTGCGCATCGGCGTGCCGATCCTGGTCTCCACCGCAGTGGCCACCAACTTCTCCGTGGAACTGGCGCGCAAGACGGGCATCACCCTTGTGGGCAACGTCAAGGACGACAGCTTCTGGGTCTACAACGACAACGGGCGGATCATAGGATTCTGACATGAGCGACGGCCCCATATCACGCGGCAGGGCGATCAGACGCCTGCTCGACGCGGCCCGCCCGCCGGAGCAGGCAGACCTGCCGCCCATGGACTGCGTGGGGCTGACGGCGGCGGCCGATGTGGCCGCTGGGTGCGACGTGCCCGAGCGCGCCTGCTCCGTGCGTGACGGCTATGCTGTGCGCACAGGTGATCTCGCCGGGAGCGCTCCGGCTCGCCCGGCACGCCTGCGCGTGACCCAGACCGTGTGCGCCGAGTCCGGCTCCGCCCTGCCTGTCGGCCCGGGCGAGGCGGCCCGCGTGCTCACCGGCGGCCTGCTGCCTCCGGGGGCCGACGCCGTGCTGGCCGAGGAGGACGTGGAACAGGAAGGGGACTCCATCCACGTGGACGGCCCGGTCCGGCCCGGCTGGTACGTTCGCGCCGCAGGCGGCGAGATAGGCCGGGGCGACGTCATCGTCCGCACCGGCTGCGAGATTTCCCCCCAGGCCGCCGCGGTCATGATCCGCACCCGGGTGGCGACGGTACAGGTCCACCCCATGCCGCGTGCCAGGGTCCTCTCCCTGGGCAGCGAGCTGTCGGACCCGGCAGACCCGGCCCACGCGGACCCGGCGGCCCGCTTTCCGGCTGACAATCTGGTGCTGGCCTCCGGCCTGCTGGCCCGCTGCGGCCTGCGCGAGGTCGAGACCGGCGTGCTGCCCGACAGCGAGGCCCGGCTGGTGGAAACCCTCTCGCGCCAGGACCTGCCGGAGATCGTCGTGACCACGGGCGGCACGGGCCGCAGCGAGCGCGACTTTGCCCGCACCGGCGCGCTCCAGGCCGGATTCACCACCCTCTTCAACAGCCTGGACATCCGCCCCGGGCGCAACATGTTCGCCGCCCGCCGGGGCAGCACCCTGCTCTTCGGCCTGCCCGGCCCGCCCGCCGCGGTCTTCGCCTGTTTTCACGCCGTTGTCCTGCCCGCCGTGCGCCGCCTGCGCGGCCTGGCCGACCCCGCGGCCCCCCTCACCGCCCGTTTCGAGACCGGGCTTTCGGCCAGACCCGGTGGCGACTGGCTCGTGCTCTGCTCCCTCAGACGCCGGGGCGCGGAGCTCCTGGCCACCCCCCTGACGGGGAAGGACACGCCGCCCATGCTCGCCATGGGGCTGGCCCACGGCGTGGCCGTGCTGGCCGGGGGAGACGCCGTGCTCCCTGGTGATGAGGTTGAGATTCTCACCGTTCCCTGACGTCCCTGAAAATCCCGCCGCCTTCAAGGACAAGGGGTGCGCCCCGGTTTTCATTATTCTTGCCTTGACCCCTGTTGCCAGCTACGGACAAGAGACAACCAATCAGCCCCCCCCTCGTCGCAACGACCCGGGCATACAGGAATACGACAACGCATGGCCGAAACGAACGCCGCGAAGACGACCTGACCCGTGTCCCCAACAGACGCTTCTTCATCGAGCACACCACCCGGGAGCTGACCCGGGGGGAGCGCTTTCACGAGCCCCAGGCGCTGCTGATGATCGACATAGACCACTTCAAACGGATTAACGACACCCACGGCCACGACGCGGGCGACGAGGTGCTCAGGGCCATGGCCGGGGTGCAGGACATGACCCGGCTGATCGAGCGGTTCAAGGCAAAAGAAGCGTCAGTGGGCGAACTCTTCGACTTCCTGGCCATCAAGGTGGTTGCCGAGCACCTGCTGAACGAAGACCGGCAGTTTTTCCCCTATCTGACGCCCCGCTGACCCCCGCCCGCCTCCGATCGCACATTTATAACGCCACCGGCATTTTACGGAACCCGCTGAATTGTTGGCCGAACACTCGCCAATTATGCCTGCTTTGGCATAATTGCACCCCGCTTTTTGTCTTGAAAACCAAAAGCCTATATGCATATGGTGTCAAAACTTGAGTAAGTGCCAAATCATTGGCGAGTCCCTGTGCCGGCCCTAGTGTTTCCCCGGCACGTAAAATCCAACAAGGACACATCAATGCAATTCGACAAAGACAAAGCCGGACGCACCCTGAACAAGAAGATCACCCAGCTCAAGGGCAAGTCATACATTTCCGTCGAACTCATCGAACTGCTGGACCAGGTGGCACGGCTCCAGCTCGAGGCGCGCGGCACGGCCTCGGTCACGCTGCCGCCCGAGGAAACGCTGGCCCCGGCAGAGGACGTCCTGCGCGGCGCGCCGCTGGTGACCCGCGAGCACTTTCCCCACGACCAGGCCCAGGCCGGGGAGCTGCTCCACACGCTCATCGCCCTGCTCATCAAGGCGGGAGGACCCCTGGGGCAGGCGGCCAAGGCTGTTGATGCGGCCATTGCAAGCGACGAGCTGACCCCGGCGGATCTCTTCAGCCGGTTCCTTTCGGACGACGCCGCCTTTTTCGCCTCCTGGGCCGAGCGCACGCCCGACGCGCCCAAGGCGGTCGCCTTTCTCGCTTTCGCCGCGCTGAGTCCGGGCATCGAGGCCGCGGCCGAGGCGCTGGCCCCCATGCTCCCCTCCATGAAGGCCCCCGAGGTGGGGACCTGCCCCATCTGCGGCAGCCTGCCCCTGATCTCGTCCCTCAAGCAGAAGGAAGGCTTCCGCCACGCCACCTGCTCCTTCTGCCGCCACGACTACCGCATCCGGCGCATCGCCTGCCCTGTCTGCGGCGAGGACGACCAGAAGAAGCTGACCTTCTTCACCGTGGACGAGAAGCCGGGATTCCGGGTGGATGTCTGCGAAACCTGCAAGACCTACATCAAGACCATAGACTTCCGCAATCTGGACAGGATATCCCTGCCGGTCTTCGACGACCTGGACTCCCTGGCCCTGGACTATGTGGCCGCGAGTCAGGGATATCGACGGGCAACCCTGTCCGCCTGGGGATTCTAGCCGGAGGCCGCCATGGCTGAGACGACCACGGCCCCGCACGGGGCAGCCCTCACCGGCATGGCCGACGCGCCGCAGGATTTCGCCGGGATTCTTGACGACGAGCAGACGGCGCGCGCCTACCTGCTGGAGCGCGCCTGGCCCACCGGCTCGCCGTTCTGCCCCCGGTGCGGTCATCGCAAGGTCTACGACCTGTCCGGCGAGCGGCTGCGCTGCGCCGACTGCAAGTACACCTTCCACCCCTTCTCGGGCCGCTGGATAAACAACGGCGCACTGTCGTCGGTGGAGTGGCTCAAGCTGGTCTCCCTGTTCGTGGCCGAGTGCAGCGTCCACCAGATGAAGGAGCACCTGGGTCTGTCGTACAACACCGTCTACAAGGCCCTGACGGCCATCCGATTCGCCATCGTCTCCCATGCCATCGACGCCCGCCAGATCCTGGGCGGGGCCACGGGCCTGGACTCCTACATCAAGGGCAACCGGCTCACGGGCGGCCCCCGGGAGATGCGCATGGACACCATCCCCGTCTACGGCATCCTGCACCGCGACGGGCTGGTCTTCATCGACCTCGTGCCAGGGTTCCAGGCCGAGACGCTCTTTCACTTTCACATGAACTTCCACCTCAAGCTGATCCGCACGGGCAACCTCGTCTATACCGACCGCTACAAGGAATACGACGCCCTGCTCTTTTGCGGCAACGACTCACTGCCCTACGAAGTCATCCGGCGTTACGACGAGAAGCCGTATATCGACGCCGTGGACGACGACTTCTGGGCCTACGCCCAGGAACGCATCAAGCGCTTTCGCGGCATCTCATGCCAGCGGTTCCCGCTCTATCTCAAGGAGCTGGAGTTCCGCTTCAACAACAGGGAGCGCCCCATAGCGGAGATGCTGGCCTCGTACCTGTGCGCCCTGGTTCCCTCCCTCGACTAGCCCGCTCCGAACCCCGCTGGTTTTCGCTTCGAAACAGGTGCTAAACCGCTGTAAAGAAAACAAATTATGCCTATTTTGGCACAATGAAAGCGTCATGAAATCGGGGGCTTGAAAAAAAACGGCCTGAAAACCCCTGTGCGAGAGTGAGATGAAGACAAATATCATTGCCGTTTTTCCCCTGCGGCCGCATAAAGATAGTACGGAAAAATAGTGAGAGGTACGCACATGCGCAATTCCATCAACCAGACAGCGGCTGCCGAAACGGCGACGTCCCACCCCTTCGACGGGCTGGGCTTCGCCATGGATGGCGTACGGAAAGCCGCCCAGGCCATGGCCCCCAGACGGCATGACCGGGCGCGCAACGCAGGCCCCGACCTGCCCTTTCCGACCCATGTGGCGCAGCCAAGCGGCTACTCGCTCCTCGTGACCCTCGGTCGCGAAATTCGCGGGCGTTGACCCGCACACCAAACTCAGGAGGTCAAATGCACACCAACCGAAGGAATTTCCTCAAGCTCTCCGCCACGGCGGCCGTAGCCACGGCCTTTGGCGGACTCGGGCTTGGTTGCACGCCCAAGGCCGACATCGTCGACCGGGCCGCGGCCATGGACCCGAAATGGAGCAAGCAAACCACGACCATCTGCTGCTACTGCGCAGTGGGTTGCGGGCTCGTGGTCAACACGTCTCTGAAGACCAACCGGGCCATCAACGTCGAAGGCGACCCGGACCATCCCATCAACGAAGGCGCCCTGTGCGCCAAGGGCGCATCCATCTGGCAGCTGGCCGAGAACGACCGCAGGCCCGACTCGGTGCTCTACCGCGCCCCCTATTCCAACAAATTCACGAAGGTCTCCCTTGAGTGGGCGCTGGACAAGATCGCCCGCAACGTCAAGCAGACCCGCGACGAAGGCTTCACCCGCATCAATGCGAAGGGACAGACGGTCAACCGGGTGGACAACATCGCCTCCCTGGGTTCGGCCGCCCTTGATAACGAGGAGTGCTGGGCTTTCCAGACCATGCTCCGCAGCCTCGGCCTGGTGTACATAGAGCACCAGGCGCGTATCTGACACAGCGCAACTGTTGCGGCTCTGGCAGAGTCGTTCGGACGCGGCGCGATGACCAATCACTGGATCGACCTCAAGAACAGTGACTGCATTCTCATAATGGGCAGCAACGCTGCCGAAAACCATCCCATCTCCTTCAAGTGGGTGACCAAGGCCCAGGAGCAGGGCGCAACCCTGATCCACGTCGACCCCCGTTTCACCAGGACCTCGGCCAAGGCCAACATGTATGCCGGCATCCGCTCGGGAGCCGACATCGCCGTCCTGGGCGGCATGATCAAATACATCCTCGACAACGACCTGATTTTCAAGGAGTACGTTGTCGACTACACCAACGCCTCCTTCATCATCGGCGACAACTACACCTTCGAGGACGGCATCTTCGCCGGGTTCGACCCGGCCACCAAGACGTACGACAAGTCCAAGTGGGCCTTTGCCCTCGACGAGAACGGCGTGCCCAAAAAGGACACGACCCTCAAGGACCCCAAGTGCGTCTACCAGATGCTCAAGAAGCACTACGAGCGCTACAGCCTCGACAAGGTCGTGGCCATCTCCGGCATGAAGCACGACGATCTGGTCAAGCTCTACGAGACCTACGCGGCCACCGGCACGCGGGACAAGGCCGGAACCATCATGTACGCCATGGGCTGGACCCAGCACACTGTCGGCGTGCAGAACATCCGCTCCATGGCCATGATCCAGCTCCTGCTGGGCAACATCGGCGTGGCCGGCGGCGGCGTCAACGCCCTGCGCGGCGAATCCAACGTCCAGGGCTCCACAGACCACTGCCTGCTCTACCACATCCTGCCCGGCTATCTGTCCACCCCCAAGGCGGCCCAGCCCACCTTCGAGAAGTACAACACGGACAACACCCCGGTCTCCCATGACCCGATGTCCGCCAACTGGTGGCAGAACTTCCCGAAGTACTCCGCTTCGCTGCTCAAGGCCATGTGGATGGACGACGATCCGGCCGTCTCCTACAACTACCTGCCCAGGCTCGACTCCGGCTCCGCCGCCGAATACTCCTGGCTGACCCTGTTCGACAAAATGGACAAGGGCCAGTTCAAGGGACTGTTCGCGTGGGGCATGAACCCCGCCTGCTCCGGCGCCAATGCCAACAAGAACAGGCAGGCCCTGGGCAAGCTCGACTGGCTGGTCAACGTCAACATCTTCCCCAACGAAACCGGCTGGTTCTGGGAAGGCCCCGACATGGATCCCTCAAAGATCAAGACCGAGGTCTTCTTCCTGCCCTGCGCCGTGTCCATCGAGAAGGAAGGCTCCGTCAGCAACTCCGGCCGCTGGATGCAGTGGCGTTACAAGGGCCCTGACGCGCCGCACGGCTTCAAGCCCGACGGCGACCTCATGTACGAGCTGATGCACAAGATTCAGAAGCTCTACACGGCAGAGGGCGGCGTCTACCCCGAGCCCATCACCCGGCTCTCGTGGGACACCATCGCCACCAACGGCGTGTTCGACCCGCACAAGACCGCCAAGCTGATCAACGGCTACTTCCTCAAGGATACCGAGATCAAGGGCAAGGTCTACAAGAAGGGCGAGCAGGTCCCGAGCTTTGCCTTCCTGCAGGCCGACGGCTCCACCTGCTCGGGCAACTGGCTCTACTGCAACTCCTACACCGAGAAGGGCAACATGGCCGCACGCCGCAGCCTGGCCCAGACCCCGGAGCAGGAAAAGATCGGCCTGTTCCCGAACTTCTCGTGGTGCTGGCCCGTCAACCGGCGCATCCTGTACAACAGAGCGTCCGTGGACTTGCAGGGCAAGCCCTGGAACCCGGAAAAGCCCGTCATCGCGTGGGAAGGACCGGACAAGAAGTGGGTGGGCGACGTGCCCGACGGCGGCTGGGCCCCCGGCTCCAAGCACGCCTTCATCATGCGCAAGCACGGCTTTGGCCAGCTCTACGGCCCCGGCCGCAACGACGGCCCGCTGCCGGAATACTACGAGCCGCTGGAGTGCCCGGTGAAGACGCACCCGTTCTCGGGAACCCTGCATAACCCCACCGCCCTCTCCTACATCAATGAAGACAAGGCCGTGTGCGATCCCAGGTATCCCTTCGTGGGAACCACCTATCGCGTCACGGAGCATTGGCAGACCGGCGTCATGACCCGCAACGAGCCCTGGCTGCTTGAGGCAGAGCCTCAGGTGTTTGTGGAAATGAGCGAGGAACTGGCCGAGCTGCGCGGATTCGAGAACGGCGAAAAGGTCATTGTCGAAAGCCTGCGCGGCGCCATCTGGGCCAAGGCGATCGTCACCAAGCGCATCAAGCCCTTCGAGATCCAGGGAACCGTCGTTCACCAGATCGGCCTCCCCTGGCACTTCGGTTGGTCATGGCCCAAGGACGGCGGCGACTCCGCGAACATACTGACCCCGTCCGTCGGTGATCCCAATACCGGCATCCCTGAAACCAAGGCCTTCATGGTCAACGTCCGAAAGGCGTAAAGGAGGAATGAAATGAGTAAGACATTCTTCATCGACCTGACCAAGTGTACGGCCTGCCGTGGTTGCCAGGTTGCCTGCAAGCAGTGGAAGAAGCTCCCTGCGGAGCATACGGAAAACTGGGGCTCCCACCAGAACCCCAAAGACCTCTCCGGCAAGACCCTCAAGGTGGTCCGCTTCACCGAGGTCGAGACCGACGGCAACCTCCAGTGGCTGTTCTTCCCCGAGCAGTGCCGCCACTGTGTGGAACCGCCGTGTCTGGACGCCATGACCGTGCCCGGCTCGATCATGCACGACCCGGAGACCGGAGCCGTGGTCTACACCAACCTCACGGCCAAGGAGGCTGACAAGGAAGCCTTCGGCATGTCCTGCCCCTACAACATCCCGCGCATCAATGAAGAGACCGGGATGGTGGTCAAGTGCGACATGTGCAACGACCGCGTCAAGATGGGCATGCTGCCCGCCTGCGTGCAGACCTGTCCCACGGGCTGCATGAACTTCGGCGACCGCGACGACATGCTCTCCCTGGCCGATGAGCGGCTGGCCAAGGCCCAGGAGAGGTTCCCCGACGCCGAACTGATCGACGCGGACTCCGTGCGCGTCATCTACCTGGTGCAGACCAACGCCGACAGCTACTACGAGTATCTGTCGGCCGACGCCTCGTCCATCCGGAAGGGCCCCATGTCCAGGAAGCAGTTCCTGGCCAAGCTCGCCAGCCCCATCAAGCGGATGAACAGCTAACAGACAAACCCACCCGGGCGCAGACCGCGAGGTCCGCGCCCGGGTGCATGATTTTTCTCACGAGAACACCTCCGTAAGCCAGCCGCCCGGACCTGCGGCGCTATGGCGCGCGGAGTTTTCAGGGCCTCGGCGATTGCTATAGCGCCGGGGCCCGCTTACTCTCCCCGAGTGCCGGATCGGACCAATGTCCCGCACCATTGCGCCACGGCGCACCTTTGACGGATCATGAAGCGCAGGGTGAGGATCAGCAGCCGGCAAAACACACGGCCCACGGGCCGGAACATGAGGATTCAGTCCATGAGAGCATGCCTTTACGCGATACTGGCCCTGGTGCTCCTGACGGCAACGGCCGCGGCCCAGGACGCCCGCCCCTTTCCCGATCTCGAACTCAACGGCACGCTCACGGCAGGGCAGCGCACCTATCTCGGGGTCGAGGGGGACGCCTTCAAGCTCTCGGATATCGGAAGCAAGTACCTCTTCATCGAAGGCTTCAGCATGTACTGCACCATCTGCCAGCGCGACGCGCCCATTGTCAGGAAGCTCTACCAGCGCGTCACCCAGGCCGACACCAAGGGAACGATTCGTTTCATCGGCCTCGGGCTGGGCAACACGGCCTTCGAGACCCGCTTCTATCAGAAGAAATTCAAGGTCCCCTTCCCCCTCTTCAATGACGAGAACTACGTCATCCACAAGGCCCTGGGCGAGACCGGCACGCCCGTATTCTACATCGTGCGGCTCGACCCCGACGGGCCGAAGGTGCTCTATGCCCGGGAGGGCGAGCCTGAGGAAGGGATATTCGACATCATCATGCAGACCATCGGGAGCAAGTAGCACCCGCCACTCCCAACGTACCGTCACGGCTGCTCCACGAGTGCACACGCCGTGAACACCAGCCTGACAAGGAGGCGACGCCATGAGACGACTTTTCATCATCCTCTGTCTTGGGGCGGTCCTCGCCTGCGGCCCGGCCCTGGCCGACGGCCACCGCACCTACTCTTTGGGCACGCTCAAACCGGTGGACAGCGTGCTCAAGGTCGAGGTGGGCCAGCCCGCGCCGGACTTCACCCTGCCGGACACAACGGGCCATCCCGTCCGCCTGAGCGACTTCCGCGGCAGGAAAAACGTGGTCCTCTCCTTTGTTCCGGCCGCCTGGACCCCCATCTGCTCCGATCAATGGCCCGGCTACAACCTGACCATGGACATCTTCAAGCGACACGACGCCGTGCTCCTGGGCATCAGCGTGGACAACATTCCCACTCAGCACGCCTGGATCGACGCCATGGGCGGGCTGAAATTCACCGTGCTCTCGGACTTCTGGCCCCATGGAGCCGTGGCCGACGCCTACGGCATCCTGCGCGGCGACGGCGAGGCCGAGCGCGCCCTCTTCGTCATAGACAAGCAGGGCATCCTGCGCTTCATCCAGGTCCACGACATCAACTCCCGGCCCGACCTCAAGGTCCTGGTGCGAGAGGTGGAAAAACTCCGCTGACGCGCCGCGTTGCGCCTGCCCCGGCCCGGCCCGGCCCGGTCTGGTCCGGTCTGGTCTGGTCTGGTCTGGTATGAAAAACGATCACCCCCCGTGCGCGGTCTCGCGCACGGGGGGTGATCGTTTTGAAGGGCTGCCCGGTGCAGCGCGGCCACGCCGTCCGGCTAGCCTGCGTATGCCTTGAGAGCCGCCGCCTCCGTCTCGAAAAGCTCGGCCTGCCGAGTGATGCCCACGGTCTCGAAGACCGCACGGAAATTGGCCGAAAGACCGGCCAGGACCACCTGCACTCCCGCATCGCGGCTTTGGCGCAGCAGGTCCGTCAGCCCGGTGATGCCCGCCCCGTTGATGGAGGCGTTGCCCTCGAAGGCAAGGAGCACGACCTGCCTGCCCAGCCGGGTCGCCTCGGCAAGCTTGTCGGCCAGATGGGGCAGGGTGTTGCCCGTGAGGCTGCCGCGCACGCGAATCACGGCCGCTCCGGGGCGTTCGTCCAGGGAGACCTGCTCCTCCTCGCCCCTGGCGATGGCCAACCGCTCCTGCGCCCGCGAAAGGGCCAGCTCCAGGTCCTCGCGCCGCAGGGGCTTGTTGATGAAATCCGTGGCGTCGAGGTTCAGGGCCTGGATCGCCAGGTCCATGTCGCCATGGCCCGTGATGACCACGACCTCGGCCATGGGGTTGATCTTCTTGATCTCCTTGAGCACCTCGATCCCGTCCATCATGGGCATCTTGATGTCCGTGAGCACCAGGGGGGGCCGCTCCTTCCTGAACAGCTCCAGCCCTTCCACTCCGTTCTCAGCCGTCATGACCTCATACCCCAGCGCCGAGAGCAACAGGGTGAACATCTTGAGCGTGGGCCGCTCGTCGTCTATTATCAAAACCTTCTGTCTCATTTTTCCTCCCCCTGTCGACCGGGCCTTTTCTGTTTCGCCACAGCCGGAAACTGCATGCGGAAGACCGTACCCGCGCCCTCTTCACTGCGTATGCGTATCTCGCCGCCGTAATCCTTGACTATTCCGTAGGTGATGGCCAACCCGAGCCCCATGCCCTGCCCGGCCTCCTTGGTGGTGAAGAACGGCTCGAAGACCTTTTCGCGGTCCTCCTCGCCGATGCCGGAGCCGGTGTCCTCGACCTCGATAAACACGATCCGCGCTTCCGCGCCGGAGCGGATGGCTATGCGCCGCAGGGACGCATCGTCGTGGGCCGAGGTGCGGTCGTTGATGGCGTCCCTCGCGTTGGTCACCAGGTTGAAGATGACCTGCTGCAACCGGTTGGAATGGGCCAGGACCGGCGGGAGCGAATCCGAGAGATCGAGATCGAAGTGGATGTTGTCCAGCTCGAACTGACGCCTGAGCATGGACAGGACGGCCTGCACCGGCTGGTTGAGATCCACCTGCTCCTCTATCATGTCGGACTTGCGCCCAAAGGCGCGCAGGGTGGTGATGATCTCTGCGGCGCGGTCCACCTGGGCGGAAATCTCGCGCACCACCTCCATGAAGTGTTCCTTGGGAACCTCCACGTTCTCCTCACCCATGAGGCACAGGAACTCGCTGCCCATCTTGATGGCGTTGAGCGGCTG
>CAMYLL010000052.1 GCA_947259235.1 uncultured Pseudodesulfovibrio sp.
TGCACCTCGTTGATGCCGTCGGTGTCGTAGTATATCTGCCGCTGGCGCACGAGCTTGCCGCCGGAAAGGACGCCCTGGCGCATGTCGTTCTTGGCGTTGTAGACCGGGGGATCGAAGTAGAGCCGGGGCAGTTGCTTGCACAGCTCCTCGATATAGGCGGTGGTGCGTGCGTCCTGCCTGATGCGCTCGGCGTTGTAGTTTGGCTCGCGCACGCTGGAGTAGTCCACCCCGGCCATGGCCAGGCAGATGCCGAGGTTGATGTAGGGCAGCGCGCCCTGGATGGAATAGCCGCCTTCGAGCACGGCGATGTCCGGCTTGAGCATCTCGTTGAGGGCCGCGTAGCCCCGGGCCGAGAAGTTCATGTCGGTGATGGGATCGGTGAAATGGTTGTCCTGCCCGGCGGAGTTGATGATCAGGTCGGGCTTGAAGTCTTCGAGAATGGGCATGACCACGCGCTCCATGGTCATCAGGAACCCTTCGTCCGAGGTGTTGGGCGGCAGGGGGATGTTCAGGGTGCGGCCCATGGCCGCCGGCCCGCCCAGCTCCTGGGGGAACCCGGAGCCGGGATACAGGGTGCGCCCGTCCTGGTGCATGGAGATGAACAGGGTGTCCGGGTCGTGCCAGTAGACGTCCTGGGTCCCGTCGCCGTGGTGGCAATCCGTGTCCACGATGGCCACGCGCTTGTGGCCGTAGGTGGCGCGGATGTGCTCGATCATCACGGCTTCGATGTTGATGTTGCAGAAACCGCGCGCGCCGTGGACAACCTTCATGGCGTGATGCCCGGGCGGACGGACCATGGCAAATGCGCGGTCGCACTCGCCCTGCATGACGAGGTCCGCGGCCTTCATGGCTCCGCCTGCGGAGATGAGGTGCGAGCGGGTGGTCACGGCGCTGACCTCGGGGAAGCAGAAGTGGACGCGCTCCACATCCTCGATGGTGGCCACGTCGGGCTTGTGCTCCGTGATCCCCTCGATGTCGAAGAGCCCTTCCTCGCGCAGCTGGTCCTGGGTGTAGAGCAGCCGCTCCTGCCTCTCGGGATGGGTGGGCGAGATGGCCCAGTCAAAGGCGGGGAAGAAGACGATGCCGAGAGATTTATCTGCCTTGAGCATGGCTAGCAGCCCTCCAGTGTCGCGACCACGCCGGGGCGCACCTGGCATTTGACGCGGATGTTGCGCCCCACTTGCTCCATGTTCTCTATCATGTTGAAGCTCGACGAGTGGGTGATCTGCGCGTCTTCGGGCCGCAGGTAGACGCCCATGGAGTCAAGCTGCATGGCGAGCTGGTTCATGGCGTCCTTTTCCGCGTCGCGCTGGGCGTAGCTGGTGTGGATGTTCTCGCGATAGGACAGGGACGGGATGAACAGCACGTGGCGCTGGGTGTCGGCAAAGAGCTCCAGCTCCCAGGTGGTGCGGGTCAGGGCCGCGCCGATGGCGTTGGCCACGTCGTAGTTGTCCGGCACTTCGGTGGAGAGCTGGAACCGCCTGAACAATTCGAGCTTCAAGGCCTTGGCCGGGCCGCCCATGAGGTAGACCTTCTTGGGGACAACCCGCTTCTCTTCCAGCAGCTCGTGGATGGTGTAGACGGGCTTGGAGTTGATCTCGTCGATGAGGTCGCGGGTGGCGGTGTGGATGGTCTCGGTCGCGTAATCCACTGCGGCGCGGGCCAGGTCGTCGGGGTTCATGCCGTGAGCGGCGGACAGAGCCTGAAGGGCTGCTCGCGATGCCTCGACATCGCCCACCTCGGACGCGCCGAGGGTGTTCAGGGCGTCGGTCAGGGTGGGCTGGCTCCCGCCCAGGCACACGGACGGGCCGAGCCGGTTGGGGCCGACGCGCACCGTCCTGGACGCGGCGGACACGGAGATGGCCGAGTCGCCGCCGATGCCGATGGACAGCACCTTGAGGGCCGAGACCAGGGTCGGGTGCGAGCCGATGGCGATGCCCTCGCGCTCGATGAGCGGCGCACCGTCCGCAAACACGGCGATGTCCGTGGTGGTTCCGCCGATGTCGAGGATGACCGAGTCGTGAAAGATGTCCGTCAGGGCGATGATGCCCATGACCGAGGCGGCTGGGCCGGAAAAGATGGACTGCACGGGCATGCGCCGCGACTGGGGCAGGGGCATGGTCCCGCCGTCCGCCTTGAGGATGTTGACCTTGACGTGGGCCAGCCCCATGCCCGCGAGGCTCTTCTCCACGGCGGTGGCGAACTGATTATAGAGCCGCCAGACCGCGCAGTTGAAATAGGCCGTGGCCACGCGTCGGGGGAAGTTGAGCGCCCCGCCCAGCTGGTGGCCCAGGGTGACGAAGTCGGCGTGCTCGCAGTCCGCCTCCTCGCGGCATTGCAGCACGGCGCGGCGGATGGTGTTCTCGTGGCGGGGGTTGCGGGTGGAGAACTTGCTCACCGCGGCGTAGACGCGCACGCCGTTCTTGCGGCAGGCGTCGATGGACTCGGAGAGCTGGCTGCTGGACAGGGAGCGGACCTTGTTGCCCCGGTGGTCGATGGACCCCTCGATGACGTGAAAGTCGCGGCAGGTCATGGCGTTGTGCGGGTCGATGCCCGGCCCGGCGCTGACGATGACGCCCACGTCCTCGGTCTTGCCCTGGACGATGGCGTTGGTGGACAGGGTGGTGGAGAGATTGAGCTGCGTCACCGCGCTCGCGTCAACCTGGGCCAGCATGGCCTCGAGGGCCTCGGTGACCGACGTCAGCAGGTCGTCGTGGCGCGTGCGCACCTTGCACGAGGCAAGGATGCGGGGTCCCCCTTCCAGGTCAATGGCGACGGCGTCCGTATGGGTTCCGCCCACGTCGATTCCAAGCAGCATGCTCTCTCCTTGACTTTTTCCAAGTCACCAACGGGCTTAGCACCGCGCCGGGCAGGGAGCAACCGTGAAATCGGCGAGCGGTTGGTTTGGAGCGGGGAATGGTCGGGGAAAGGCGGGCCGCATGGCCGACCGGGGCGTGCCGCGCCTCAGTCGTCGTCGCGGTTGCGGACGTCGTCTCGCCAGGCGTTGAGGGGCGCGTAGCATCCCTGGCCTTCGTGCTGGGTACGCCGGAAGAGCTCGGCGGTCTCCGGGTCGAGCATCAGCCCGCACAGGTAGCGGCCCTGCTCCTCGTCCCAGCGCAGGTCCGGGCAGCGGGGCATGTATCCATAGCGCCTGTGCGACTCCATGCACGGGTCGCGCAGACAGCACCAGCCGCAGCCGACACAGGGTTTGCTCATAGTATCCGATGCCGTTTTGCAGGCCGCGTATCGACGATCTTTTGCGGGCTGCCGGGCAGTCTACGCGCTACCTTCCCTGGCGGCGAAAGGCAAGGGAAAGCGGAAAGGGAACCGGGGCGGCTACAGAATGAAGTCCTTGATCACCTGCCAGCCGGTGCGGAACTGGTAGAAGGCAAGGGCCAGGAGCACCGTGTTCGACACGCCGTGCAGCACGGGAAGGACCGTGCGCGCCTTTTTCCTGCGGTCCATGAGCAGGCCGGACCACAGGGCGAAGAGCAGGAGCGGGAGCATGACCAGGGCGGTCTTGTAATGGTCGCCGGTGACGAAGTTGACCTGCCACTTGAGCCGGGCCACGATCAACCCGCCCATCATGCCGCCCAGCCACATGGCCGTGGCCAGCGTGCCCACGGTCACGTGGCGCTTCCAGAGGAACTGGGTGCGCAGGCCGAAATGGCGGGACAGGGCGCGCTCCATGCCGAGGTAGGCGGCGTAGACGCCGAGGAGCGTGGCCAGAATCTGCAGGACGGGATGGAACCAGAGCATCAAAACCTCCATGGTCGACGGGTGACATTCCACCCAGCCTACACCATGTGCGCCGTTTTTCAAAGAGGCGGGAAAAACTCAGAGACCGAGCTTGGGAGCCAGGGCCGCCCAGACCGCGTCCGGGGTCAGGGTGCGCATGCAGTCGTGGTGGCCCAGGGGGCACTTGCGCGGGCCGTGCAGCCCGCAGGGACGACAGCTGAGAGGAACCTCCATGACCGTGGAATTCTCCCCGCGCGGAAAGAAACCCAGCTCCCGGACGGTGGGGCCGAAGAGGGCTACCAAGGGCGTGTCCTGGGCCCAGGCCAGATGCATGGGGCCGGAGTCGTTGGTCAGGCAGGCGTCGACCCGTCCCAGATAGGCGGCCAGCTCGGGCAGGGAGAGCGCCCCGGCCAGGTTGACCACCGCATCGGCGCGGCCGGTCGCGCCCGCACCCGCCACCACCTGGGCGGCCACGGCCTCCTCGCCCGGCCCGGCGAAGACGAGCACCTGCGCCCCGGCGCGGGCGGCCCGGGCCACGATGTAGCTGAAGTATTCCGCGGGCCAGCACTTGGTGGGCCAGGTGGACCCGGGGTGGACGCCGAGCACCGGACCTCGGCCGCAGGTAGCGCGCCAGAAGGCGTCAGCCGCGTCTCGTGCCGACTGGGGCAGGACCAGCGGCGCCTTGGGGGCCGGACCAGAGATGCCCAGGGGGTTCAGGAGCTGCAGCAGCCGCTCCACCTCCTCCAGCTCGTCGAAACGGCGGGGGACCGTGTCCGTATAGGCAAGGCGGTTGAACCACGGGCTGTCGTAGCCGATGCGCCGGGGGATGCCCGTGGCCCCGGCCACCATGGCCGAGCGCAGGCTGGCATGGGCCGAGATCCAGAGATCGAACCCCTGCGCGCCGATGTCGCGCCCCAGCCGCAGGCCGGAGAGCATGGACTTCTGCGCGCCGCGCTTGGCAAAGCCGTGGACCCCGGCCAGCCCGGGCTGGGCGGCAAAGAGCGGCTCAACCCCGGCCCGGACGAAAAGGTGTATCTCCGCCCCGGGATACCGGTCCCCCAGGGCGCGGAGCATGGGCAGCGTGAGCACCGCGTCGCCCAGGAACGCGGTCTGCCAGACGCCTATCTTGCGAAATTCGTGCATCGGGTTTCAATATCCTGTGGACGTGATTCAGGCAATGGTTGAAATCATGGCCGATACCCCATATCGTGCTCCCAAGTGATCACCTCTGAACGCGCGACCTCAAGCGGCAGGAACGACCCATGAAATACATTATGTTCGAAGACTTTTCCGGCGCACCCACGCCCATCATCTTTTCCAACCGCATCAATCACGCCGAGATGCGGGAGCAGATGCCCTATTCGCGGGCGCTGTCCGCGGGATACGTCTCGCTGCGGCCGGACGGATTCCACTGCTACGGCAAATCCACCGGGCTGGAGCTCAAGGCCGAACCCGGCGACGCGGCCATCATGGCGGCCAAGTTCGACGATCCCGAAAGCTAGACCGACCCGGCGCGCAATGCGCGCCCCAAACCCCGAGGAGCCACACCATGTACTGTCTGTATGCCTTCAACGGTGAAATGATGTGCTTTGTCCACGTCCTGCTCAACGGGCTGGACATGGCCGAGAGGGGAAACAAGGTCGCCATCGTCTTCGAGGGCGCGGCGGTCACGCTCATCCCGGAGCTTGCCAAGGAATCCAACCCCTTCCACGCCCTGTACCGCAAGGCGCGCCAGCAGGGGCTCATCGACGGGGCGTGCCGCGCCTGCTCCGTCAAGCTCGGCGTCCTCGACGCGGTCCAGGAGGAGCACATCCCGCTGCTGGACGGCATGTCCGGCCACCCCTCCATGGCCGACTACATGGACCAGGGGTACACCATCATCACCTTCTGACCCGCCGCAGGGACCATGCCCGGCTTTCCACGAACCGCCGGAAAGGAACTCCCCGTCTGTTCAAAAAGAAAGGCCCGAAGCGAAACGCTCCGGGCCTTGACTCGTTCAGGGATATCGGGGGCTAGACGCCCGCACGGATGCGCTCCACAAAGGCCGTGGTGGAATAGCCCGGCAACAGGGGCAGGCTGTGCACCGCGCCGCCCGCCTGCTCCACCACGTAGCGGCCCACGATCTTGTCCGGCGTCCAGTCGCCGCCCTTGACCAGCACCTGGGGCCGGACCGCCTTGATCAGCTCAAGGGGCGTGGACTCGTGAAAGACGATGATGCAGTCAACGCACGCCAGCCCGGCCAGGACAAAGGCGCGCTCCTCCTGGGTGTTGAGGGGGCGGTCGTCGCCCTTGCCCAGCATTTTGACGGACTCGTCGGAGTTGAGCCCCAGGACCAGGGAGCTGCCCAGGGCGCGGGCCCGGGTCAGCAGGTCCACATGGCCGGGGTGCAGGATGTCGAAGCAGCCGTTGGTGAAGACCAGCTTGTGGCCGGGCTTCAGCTCCGCCTTTCGCTTGAGAAAGGTGCGGATGGACATGAGCTTGTCGTTGGCGGGCAGGGTCATGGGCTATCTCTTGGGCTTGAGGTTGGGTGTGGCGTGGAAGAGCATCAGCTCGATCCAGTCCATGGCAAAGGCAAGGGTCGCTTCCTCGTTTTTGAGTACATCCTTTTGGCGGGCTTCGTCCACATCAAGACGGGCAAAGACCTGCGCCTGGGTGATGAAGCGCTGGAATTCGTCGAGCTTGTACAGGGCCAGGGTGGCCAGGTGGCCCATCTTCTCGGGCACGGGCCTGCCCGCCTGCTTGATGCGCGCCAGGATATGCATGTAGCGGTCGTTGCTCGCGGTATAGGCCTCGAAGCCCTGGTCCTGCTTCCACGACGCGCCGGTCCACTCGTCCTTTTCCTCGAACCCCTTGCAGTGGTCCTCGCGCACGATGAAGAACTGCTCGCTCACGCCGCCCTTGCCGTCGGGCCGGGTGGCCCTGCCCAGGGGATACATGCGGCACGCGCCGGGCCGGTCCTTGTAGACGGCACACCCCTGCTCGGAGACAAAGGCGCAGTTCTGGGCCGCGCTGTCCGTCATGCGCAGGTGGAACTCGGGAAAATTGGTATCCGGGGCCATGTGCATCGTGGTGTGCTGGCGCAGGAAGTCTATGCTGCCCATGCCCAGGGCGCGGCGCAGGCGCAGGATGTCATAGGGGGTGAGCACGAGGCTGAGGTCGCTGCAACAGGCGTTGAAGCAGGCGATCCCGGGATAGCATTTAAAACAATACGTCTTTCCCTCTTCCAGCTCCGGCAGGCTGGCGAGGAATTCCTTGGTCTGGTCGTCGTTCATGATGTCTCCGGGGCATGGCGTCGCCCCATGCGTTTTTTTGGCGGCGGCGGATGATGTCCCGCCGTCGGCAGCAGTCCTAGCACGTCGCGCCATGAAGTCAAAGCCCCGGTGCAGTCCCGTCTTTGCATTCCCCCGGCTCTCTGATAGGACGAGGGTCAAAGGAGATCGCATGCACAAGCTGAAGCTCGTCAGTATGGTCAAAGCGGCCGGCTGAGCCGCCAAGATCGCTCCGGGGGACCTGGAGCAGGCACTCTCGGGCATGTATGCCCACAAAGACAACCGCGTGTTGGCCGGAGGCCCCGGCGATAACGAGGACGCCGTGGTGTTGTCCTTTCCCCCGGGCAAGGCGCTGGTCCAGACCTTGTACTTCTTAACCCCGGTGGTCAACGATCCCTATCGCTTCGGCCGCATCGCCGCGGCCAACGCCCTGTCCGACGTCTACGCCATGGGCGGCGTGCCCTTCTCCACCATGAACATCGTCTGCTTTCCCATGAAGAAGCTCTCCGGCGAGGTGCTGCGCGAGGTGCTGCGCGGCGGGCGCGACGCGGTGACGGAGGCCGGGGCCGTGCCCTCGGGCGGCCACAGCGTGGAAGACGACGAGATCAAGTACGGGCTGGCCGTTTCCGGCGTGGTGGACCCGGACCGCTTCGCCTCCAACCGGGGCGTGCGCCCGGGGGACAGGCTGCTCCTGACCAAGGCCGTGGGCACGGGCGTGCTGGCCACCGCCGTCAAGGGCGAGATGCCGGGCTGCGACGCCATGGAGGACGTGCTCTACGCGGTCTGCTCCCGGCTCAACCGCGCCGGGGGCGAGGTCATCGCCTCCCTGGGGCTGACCGGCGCCACGGACATCACCGGGTTTGGCCTGGGCGGCCACCTCATCGAGCTGGCCGAGGCCAGCCGGGTGACCATCGACCTGCGCATGCACGACGTCCCCCTGCTCCCCGAGGCCCTGGAGCTGGCGGGCATGGGCATGCTCCCGGCCGGGTCAATCTGCAACCGCACCCACTACCTGCAACGCACCGTCGTGGCCCAGGGCCTGGACCCCGTCACCCTTGACCTGATGTTCGACGCCCAGACCTCGGGCGGGCTGGTCCTGGCCGTGCCGCCGGAAAAGTATGACCGGGCCGTGGCCATGCTCCTGGCCGCAGGCGACCTGGCCGCCGACATCGGCACGGCCCGCGAGCCGGGCGAGGACGCCCTCCCCCTGACCATCTCGTAAGGAATTATTCCACAAGCCGTCTCGGGCCGCGCCTAGCTCCCCTCACCGGGATCGCCCGCGGCCTCGGCCATGACCCGCTCCAGCTCCCTGCCCAGCTCGTTCATGTCAAAGGGCTTGGCCACATACCCCTGCATCCCCGCCTCGATGAACCGTTCCCGGTCACCCTCCATGGCGTGGGCCGTCAGGGCGATGATCGGGACGCTCAGGCTCAGCCGCCCCCGGATGGCGCGGGTGGTCTCCATCCCGTCCAGGCCGGGCATCTGGATGTCCATGAGCACGCAGTCGTAGGTTTCCGACGCCAGTCGATCCAACGCTTCCTCGCCGCTCTCGATACAGGTCGCCCCATGCCCGAGCTTGCCCAGCAGCCGCTCGGCCACGATGCGATTGGTGCGCTCGTCCTCCACCACGAGGATAGACAACCGGCGCAGAGCACGGCCGGACATCTCGACCACCGGAGCCGGTTCGGGCAGGTCCATGGGCCGCGCAAGCACAGTGAACACCACGGCGGTCCCCTTGCCCAGCTCGCTGGTCACGGAGATATTTCCGCCCATGAGGGTGACGAGCCGACGCACGATGCCCAGGCCAAGGCCCGTGCCCTGGTACTTTCTGGTAAAGGAGCCGTCCACCTGGGTAAAGGGATCGAAGACCGTGTCCACCTTGTCGTCCGGGATGCCTATGCCGGTATCCGTCACGGAGAAAAGCAGCCGCGCGCGGCCGTCCGCCGCCGCCAGGCTCAGGGGATACGCCTCGACCACCACCGAGCCGCTCTCGGTGAACTTGGTGGCGTTGCCTATGAGATTGAAGAGAATCTGACGCAGGCGGACCCTGTCCGCCATGAAATGGCGCGGCAGGCTCTCGTCCACCACCCGCGAGACGTCGATGCCGCGCATCCCGGCCTGATGACGGAACACCGAGACCACCGAGTCGAGCACATCGCCCAGCTCCAGGGGCTGGTCCACCAGCTCGAGCTTGCCGGACTCGATCTTGGAGATGTCCAGAATATCGTTGAGGATCTGGAGCAGGCTGCGCCCGGAGCTGAAGGCTATTTCAAGATAGTCGCGCTGCTCCGCATCCAGGGCGGCGAGCTGAAGCAGCTGGAGCATCCCCAACAGCCCGTTAAGGGGCGTCCTGATCTCGTGGCTCATGTTGGCCAGGAACTCGTTCTTGGCCAAGTTGGCGGCCTCGGCCTCGGCCATGGCCAGCTTGAGCTCCTGCTCCATGATCTTGAGGTCGGTGATGTCCGCGGCCATGTGCATGTGCACGAGGCGGCCTTCGAGCCACTCTATGGCCCGGTCGTGGTTGAGGTACCAGCGGTTCGTCAGCGGGTTGAAGCGCTCATGTATGCGGGTTGCCACGGGCGCGCCGTTTTCGTCGAGGAGCGAAGGCTTGGGACAGAACGAGCACTGCTCGGCCCTCCCCCGGAACAGCTCGTGGCACAGGGCCTCATCGGCCACTGTTCCATAGCTCTCGCGGATGTGGTTGTTCATGAACAGGACCTCGTGACCGTCCAGCTCGGAAACGTAGATATCCGCATCGATGCCGTCGAGGATGGTCAGGAGGCGCTCGTGAGAGAGCTTCAGCTCGCGGGCGGCCTGCCGCTCCTGGGTCACGTCGCGGGTAGAGCCGAAGACCCGCCGGAGCCGCCCCCGCTCGTCCAGCTCCGGGACAATGACTCCAACCAGCACTCGCTCCGAGCCGTCGTCTCCGATGCAGCGAAACTCGGTCTCAATAGGCTTCCTTTCACGCAGCAGGGCGGTCCAGGTCTCCACCAGGAGACGCCTGTCCTCGGGATGAACCCGACGCTCCAGCACGGTCCCGACATGGGGCGCGGCAGAACCCGGCTCCAGGCCGAGAAGGCGGAACTGACCGTCGGTCCAGTGACTCTCGCCGGTCGTCAGATCATACTCCCAGCCGCCGGTGAGGCTTATGCGCTGCACCTCGTTGAGCAGCTCCCGGCTCCAGCGCAGCGCCTGTTCGGTCTTGTGCCGTTCGGTCAAGTCAAAGGCGTAGGCGAACAAGTACTCCTTGCCCCCATAGACCTTATAGTGGCTCAATAAATCGACGACAATCTCTCTGCCGTCCCGGCGCAGGTGTGTGGTTTCGAATCGCCGTGTTTCATACTCTCGCCGGACAGCCCAATGGTCGGGCCATTGATCATGAGTAATTGTTCCGGAAATATCCGCCACGGTCATTTTCAGCAACGCTTCCCGCTCGTAGCCCAAACTGGCACAGGCGTGTTCGTTGACGTAGACAATACGGCCCGAGCTTTCGATCCAGTAGATGCTGACCGGGGCCATATCCACCGAGAACTGGGTGAGCCGCAAGGCCTCCTCCACCCGCTTGCGAGCGGTGATGTCCACCATGCTTCCCTCGAACACGTCCCCTTCACCGGGCTCCCCCCGGCTCAGACGGCCGGTGATGGAAACCCACACGCGGCGGCCGTCCCTGCGCCGCACAAGCGTCTCGAACTGGCGTATCTCGCCATGTTCGGTCAGGGTTTTTATCAGGATTTCGCGGTCCGCTGGATTGCAGTAGAACTGGGTGGCGATGTCGGTGATCGACTCCGTAAACTCCTCGGAGGAGTCATAGCCCATGAGCAGGGCCAGGGCGGGGTTGACGCTGAGGAACCGCCCTTCCGGGGTTGATCGATACAACCCTTCGACGGAATTTTCAAAAATCTTCCTGTAGTTGCGTTCGCTGCGGACCAGCTCGGCCTCGGCCCGCTTGCGATCGGAGATATCCGCGACCATGGCCAGGACGCCCTGATACCGCCCCTCGTCGCCGTAGACGGGCGATGCGGACACCAGCCCCCACATGTGGCTGCCGTCCTTGCGCCGGTAGCGCTGCTCGACCTGATCCGAAAGCCCCTGCCGCTTGCGCCGCAACTGTTCGTCGAGGGCGGGCAGGTCCTCGTCATAGAAGAGCATGGACAGTGGCTTGCCCAGCAACTCGTAAACCGCGTAGCCGAACATCCGGCACATGACCTTGTTGACGAAGCGGATGTTGCCCATGGGCCCGGTGAAGATGATGCCCTCGTTGGCCGTCTCCACGATGCGCCGATAGCGAGACTCGCTCTCCCGCAGGCTCCGCTCGATGAGTTTTGATTCGGTGATGTCCGCGATCATGGCAAAGGCGCCGAGATACTCGCCCGTCTCGTTCAGCACGGGAGACACGGACACGCGGCCCCAGGCCTCGGCCCCGTTCCCGCGCAGGAACCGCTGCTCGAAGCGCTGCTTGCCGTCCATGACGGTCCGGGCGCTGTCCAGGTGCAGATGATGATCCTCCGGCGGCAGCAGGTCCGCAAAGGTTGCGCCCAGGAGGTCCTTCAATTCATGCCCCAGAAATTCCGCCGTGGTCGGATTGGCGAAGGTGATCCGTCCGTGGGCGTCCATGCTCAGGATGCCTTCGTTGGCCGTCTCCACCATGCAGCGATAGCGGGCCTCGCTCTCACGCAGGGCGGCGTCGGCGCGGTTCCTTTCCGTCACGTCCCGGGCGAAGAGGGCCACCCGGGCTGGACCGTCCGAGAGAGCAGGTGCAGGCGAAAGGGTGATCTCGTAAACCCTGTCGCCAAACGAACCGCCGCGCGTCAGAGGCCTGCCCTCCATGGCCACCTGCCTGAATGATTCCCGCCACGTCTCGGCCTTTTCCCGTGAGAGCATGTCAAAGACGCAGACCCCGGACATGGTCCGGCTGTCCATGTCGAAGGCCGCAGCCAGGCTGCTGTTCACGGTCAG
>CAMYLL010000053.1 GCA_947259235.1 uncultured Pseudodesulfovibrio sp.
GAGCTACGCAGCGGCGGCATGGTCGCGGGCGGCCCGCCGCCCATAGGCCCGCGGGACAAGCAGGAATTCACCAACCAGCTTGATCGCTTCCTGACCAGACGCCAGAAAGAGGGCTGACCAGCCCTCACCGTGACCCTTTCCCTGAGACAGGCCGCAGCGCGAAACCGCGCCGGTCATGCTATCACACAAAAAAAAGCCCGACTCATGCGAGCCGGGCTTTGTAACGTCATGATTCGGGCAGACTAGGCGAGCTTGGCCTTGATGGCGTCGGCAATGGCCTTGCCCTGCTGGTAGCACTGGTCAAAGGTCTCGTGGGTGGGCACGTGCTTCACCTTGACCGGGTCCACGAGCTCCATGCCCATGTCCTCGATCCACTGGGTCAGCACCTTGACGCACTCCCCGAACCAGCCGAAGGAACCGATGGCGGAGCCGATCTTGTTCTGGGGCCGCAGTCCCTTCATGTAGGTCAGCATGTCCGCCATGAGCGGCAGGATGCCGTTGTTGTGGGTGGGCGAGCCGAAGACCACTGCGGCCGCGTCAAAGACCTCGGTCATGATCTCGGAGTGGTGGTTGTGCTTCATGGACATGAGGCGCACGGACACACCCTCGTCGGCCAGGCCGATGGCCACGGCCTCCGCCATCTTCTCCGTGGAGTGCCACATGGTGTCGTAGACGATGACGGCCTTGTTCTTCGGCTTCTGTTTCGCAAACTCGACGTACTTGGATATGACCCAGGGCACGTCGTCGCCGCGCAGCATCAGTCCGTGGTCCGGGCAGACCATGTCGATCTCGAGGTTCATCTCGCCCAGGGCGGCCAGGGTCTTCAGAACCACCGGGGAGTAAGGCAGCACGATGTTGGCGTAGTAAGCCTTCATCAGGTCTTCAAGGGTGTGGCGGTCCACCTGATCGGCCCAGCGCTCGCTGGTGGCCCAGTTCTGGCCAAAGGCGTCGTTGGTGTAGAGAATCTTGTCTTCCGGGCAGTAGGTAAGCATGGAATCCGGCCAGTGGAGCATGCGCGCCTCGATGAACTGGAGGGTACGCTTGCCCAGGCTGATGGAAGTACCGGTGGGAACAACTTCAACGGGCCAGTCCTTGTAGTGGAAGTGGGCCATCATCGCCTTTTGTCCCATGGGCGAGGTGAATATCTTCTCCGGGCGATATTTCTCGACGGCCAGGGCGAGGCAGCCCGCATGGTCCGGCTCCAGATGATTGATAACGAAGTAATCGATCTTCTTGTCGGGGCCAAGGGCCTGGGCAAGATTGCATTTGAGGGTTCCCCAGAACTCCTCGGCCACGGTATCCACCAGGGTCACCTTCTCGTCGAGGATCAGAAAGTTGTTGTAGGTGGTCCCCATGGGGGACTTGGAGTAGCCGTGAAAGTTGCGGCGGTTCCAGTCGACAACACCGACCCAGTACACGCCGTCTTTGATCAGAACAGGTTTCATGTATCTCTCCGAATTGAACGGTTGATCAACCGCTGTGTAAAAAAAGGAGCGCGAGCCGGAAGGCGCGCGCTCCCTGCCCGGGAAGCCGAGCCTGAAAAATTAATCCTCGGGGACGAAGTTGTCCTTGGTCGCGCCGCAGATGGGACAGGTCCAGTCGTCGGGCAGGTCGTCGAAGCTGGTTCCTGCCGGGATGTCGCTGTCCGGGTCGCCCTGGGCGGGGTCGTACACATAGCCGCAAATCTCGCAAACGTATTTCTGCATCGGATCGCTCTCCTTTTGATCACTTACTTTCGCAGTAGTGGCGGCGGCTGTCAACTTGGACGGATCAGTTTCCACCGGCAGCTCGCAGTCGCCCCTGGTTGACCCGGGCCCCACCAGCGGGCGGAAGCACCGCTTGGTCCCGCCGCAAATGGGGCAGCGCCATTCCTCGGGCAGGTCCTCGAACAGGGTTCCCTTGGCTATCTTGCCTTTGCGGTCGCCCTTGTCAGGGTTGTATATGTAACCGCAGTTGACCGTCTGGCACTGCCACATGTCTTCGGGACGGGCCATGGCGCCTCCTTGGTTTCAGGAAAGAAAGGGCGGGCCCGAAGGCCCACCCGGATGTGTCCATTAGCCAGGTCGAAGAAGGAACGGTCTGTCTGTCCGGGGTGAGGCCCTCCGGTCATGGGAACCGCTCCGCCGCCACCTATTCAGCGGCCCAGAGGCCGTGAATATTGCAGTACTCGCGCACGGAGATGTCTCCCTTGAGCCCGCAGATGCAGAACTCAGCCTCGGGCGCCTGACCGGGCTTGAGCATCTTGGTCAGGACGGTTTCGCCGATGACGACCTCAATCCATTCGATGTAATGTTTTTCTTCCATGGGATGCGGAGCGGAGCCGACCTTGACGGTAAGCTTGTCGCCGTCCCTGGTCACCACCGGCACATGCTTCTCGACCGCGGCGTCCACGGTGTTCTCCTTCATGAGGACCATGTCCTGGCCGCAGCAGACCAGATCACCGTCACCAGCGTGGATCGCGATAACCATATTGCCGCATACTTCACATTTGTAAACTTCACCGAGTTTGATAGCCATGTCGTAGCTCCTTTGGTTTCCTAGTTTACCAGTTCGTGTCCTTGAGTTCAAAATGGGCCTTGGGGTGGTCACATGCCGGGCAGCGGTCAGGGGCTGATTCGCCGGTGTGGTTGTAGCCGCAGTTCTGGCAGCGCCAGACCACAACGCTCTCCTTGGAGAACACGCGGTTGGTCTCGATATTCGAGATGAGGGCACGATACCGCTCCTCGTGGTATTTTTCCGCCTTTGCGATGCTCTCAAGCACATCAGCTATCTCCGGAAAATTCTCCTCGCGCGCGATCTTGGCAAAATCAGGATACATTTCCGCGTTCTCGTGGTGCTCGCCCTCGGCCGAGGCCTTCAGGTTCTCCAGGGTGGTTCCGATGACACCAGCCGGGAAGGCAGCGGTAAACTCGACATCGCCCCCCTCAAGGAACTTGAAGAGCCGCTTGGCGTGCTCCTTCTCATGGTTTGCCGTTTCCTCGAATATTTTCGAGATCTGAACATACCCTTCGCTCTTTGCCTTGCTGGCGAAATAGCTGTAGCGGTTACGGGCCTGAGACTCGCCGGCAAAGGCGGTCAGCAGATTTTTCTCAGTACGTGATCCTTTGAGTGACATGTAATCCTCCTAGAATATGATTCAATCAATTATTGTAATAGCCGATCACACTGTGAGGCATAACACAGGATAAATAATTCTGCATTGCCGAAATGGCATTTTCTGTTCTCACACTGATGACCGCACACCTTTCAATTTCTCCATCGGCACAACTTGATAATGATTACTACATAAGAAATTATGGCAAGTCAACCGGATAAATCGAATTTTTCAGCCCAAAGCTCAAGAGCCGGGTGATCATGCTGATCGCCCGGCTCCTTGAGTAGAGAACTATGCAGACTATAGAGAGCGAGCTTACTGGCGGGCCTCCTGACAATCCGGGCAGACGCCGACAAACTCGACATTGGTGCTCAAGATCGTGTATCCGCTCGTGCACTCGCTGGGAATGACGGGAATCTCGATGTCGCAGTCCACATCCGCCACGCTGGTGCACACGGCACAGCGAATATGGGGATGCGGCTCCGGGGTTCCGTCAAACCGCTTCTGCGCTCCGGGCGCGCCAAGCTTGAGTATGAGTCCCTTGCCGCACAGAAATTCCAGGTTGCGATAGACGGTTCCGAGGCTGATGCGCGGAATAATCTTGCGCACCATGTCGTATACTTCGTCTGCCGTGGGGTGCGTCTTCACCTTCTTGAGTTCCTCAAGAATAACTTTGCGCTGCTTTGAAAGTCGAAAACCCATGTCGGTTGTCATTGTCCGCCTCCATATCAATCGTAATAATCATTACTATTGTTTTATGTATAACAAGTCAAGGGTGTTTTCCACAGATTGAAGAACTTTCTCTATCTCAGTTTCTCAAAAGGCGCAATTCCGGTCTTCTTCCAGGAAATTTCGGCGTTCATGCGCCTGCCGAACACCGCCCCGCCGCCATACCGGCTTGGGCATGCCTTTGCCCACCCCAGCGCATGACGGACACAAGAAAAGCGGCCCGGCTTACACGCCGGACCGCTTTCAATAGCATTTATTCTCGGCTAGTTACGGAACTTCGACACCAGCTCCGAAAGGTGCTGTGCCATCTCCGAAACTTCCTGGATGCCCCTGTTGGACTCATGGATACCCGAGAGCACTTCCTGGGACAGGTTGTTGATGTGGGTGACGCTGTTATTGATCTCGTCGGAGGTGGCAGACTGCTGCTCAGCCGCAGTGGCGATGCCGCGCACCATGTCCGCGATGGAGTCGGAATGTTCCACGATCTGGTCCAGAACGCCGCCCGCCTCCTTGGCCATGCCGGAGGTGTTGACGACCCGCTCCTTGGCGGTGTCCATCTCCCTGACCAGGTCGGTGGTGGACTGCTGGATGAGCGAGATGGCTCCTTCCACTTCCTTAGTAGCGGTCATGGTCTTCTCCGCAAGCTTGCGAACTTCATCGGCAACAACCGCGAAGCCACGGCCCGCCTCGCCCGCACGGGCGGCCTCGATGGCTGCGTTGAGGGCCAGCAGGTTGGTCTGATCGGCGATGTCGTTGATGACGGCCATGACCTTGCCGATATTCTCGGCGCGACTGGAGAGGGACTCCAGAGTCCCGGCGAGGTTCTCGGTGATCTCGGCCACGGAGTTGATCTCGGTCACGGTCTTGCCGACCACCACGCCGCCGTCGGCGGCCACCTTGTTGGCCCGGTTGGAGGCGTCCGCCGTCTCGGAGGCGTTTTTAGCGACCTCGAGAACCGTGGCATTCATCTCCTCCATGGCCGTTGCCACCTGGCTGGTCTGATCCGCCGTGGTGTCCACGCCGCGTGCCAGATTGCTCATCTGCTCGGACAGCACGTCCGAGGCGGCGTTGAGCTTGTTGGCCACTTCGGTCACTTCGTTGGCCACTTCGAGCAGGTTTTTCTGCTGCGCCTCAATGCTCTTTCTGTCCGCTTCCTCGCGGGTCAGATCGATGAGCACGCAGATGGCGCCCACGGTCTTTCCTTCGGCGTCATCAAGGGGCGACGCCTCGAAGTGCAGCGGGTAGACCGTTCCGTCCGCCCGACGATAGTGGAAGTTGCCGGAGATGGCCACGCCGCTCGCTATGACGTGGGCCGCATCGCAGGTCTGGTCTCCGGGCTCGCACTCGAAGATGTCCGGCACGGCGCGTCCCTTGACCTCTTTTTCGTCCAGGCCCAGGATCTCCTGAAGCGGCGCGTTGATGAACTGGAGCCGCTCCTGCGCATCGGTGACGAACAACGGCACGACGATGCCTTCAAGCACGCTCTTGTTATACTGGAGCTGATCCTTGATCTGGGAAACCATCTCGCCCAGATAGCGGGACAGGCTGCCCAGCTCGTCGTCACCCGACACGGAGAACTGGGCGTCAAGGTTGCCCTTGCTCACTTCCTCGGTGGTGGCGGCGATACTCGTGATCCGGTTAACCACGCTCATGCGCATGAAGATGATCAGGGCGGCCAGCAGGGCCACCACGCCGAGAACGGAGATTCCCGCAGACTTGATCTGATTCGCCTTGAGAGCGTCGAACTGCCTGCTGACGTCCACGGTCAGGATCATGGAACCGAGAATTTGCCGCGACTTGCCGTGGCAGTGGTAGCACGCGGGGCCGTTTTCAATGGTCTTGACCTCGGCAAACTGGAGCTTGCCGTCGATCTCCATGAGCTCTCCCTCGGCCACGACGGACTCCAAGCCCTCGCGCATCATGCCTGGCAGCCCGTTTTCCGTGCGGACCTCGAAGATATCCTTGCGGATCATGTCCTCGTCGGTGGAGTAGGTGATCTCGCCCTTGTAGTCCGTGAGATAGGCGGTGGTGTCCGCATAGCGCTCGGAGAGCTGCCTGAACTTGAGCTCCGTGCCCTCGTTGTCGCCCACGCTCATGGGGTCTTCGATGGACATATAGAGCATGTCGCCCACGCGCTCTGCCGCGACCTGCACCTCGTGCAGGGTGTGATTGTACGTGGAGTATGAATTGTAGACGAAGAGTCCCGTAAACGCCGTGATGGTCAGCAGCGAGGACAGGAGGATAACTTTGACGCCCAGAGACTGTCGGATGATATTCATGAGTGTCTCCTAGTGCGCCCCGCCGTAAAGCAGCGGCTTGAAGTCAAAGGCGGCGACCCGATCGGGATTGTGACAGTGCTCGCAGTCGGAAACCTGCAGCTTGCCCTGAATCAGTTCCGAATCCCCGCCGGACTCGACATGGTCGTAGCCCGGGCCGTGGCAAACCTCGCATCCGGCATCGGCCAGTTCCGGCGTCGCCTCGAAGCTTACAAACCCGCCGGGCTTGCCGAACCCTGTGGCGTGACAGACGAAGCATTCCTCCAGCTCCGCCTTGGTCAGATCATTGGCCATGACCTTGACGGAATGACCGGATTTGGCCTTTTTGGAAAATTTCTTGTAATTCTCGTATTCGCTTTCGTGACAATCCGCACAAGCTTCAGATCCCACGTACTGCCCAGAATTGGACCGAACGGTCGACGTCATCATGATAAAGGCAACGACCGATGCGGAAAAGAAGAGCAGGCAACTCCTTGACCACGCAGAAGAAAACAACATTAACCACCCCCGGTAAACGTCCATGGCAAGAGACTATGCAAGAACCAACTTGCTTATCGCCCAAGAGAACTACATGGGTCTATAGATGGTTTTTTCGATCAGGTAAAGTGGGTTGCCCCTCTTCGCCCGCCTCGTAAAACCTTTTACCAATCAAGTGTTTTCTTGAAGGCCGAGGCCAGATCGTGAACCCCTTCACGCAGTATTCCGGCCTGTCCGTCGACAACGGCCAGCTCGCCGGAATCCGTGACCTCGCCCACAGGGGCGACTATCTGCCCGGCAAACGCGGCCTCGAAGTCCTGGCGGCGGGCGGCGGGCACGGAAACCACCAGACGGCTCGCGGATTCCGAATACAGCACACCGGTTGGGGACAGCTCGCCGTTGACCGGCACGGCGGACAGGTCCAACCGCGCGCCCAGGCGTCCGCCCAGGCACATCTCGGCCACGGCCACGCCCAGACCGCCGTCGGAGCAGTCATGACAGGCGCTGACAAACCCAGCCTGGATGGCCGCAAAGAGCGTCTCGTACCGACTCTTGGCAGAGAGCAGGTCCACCTGGGGCACGCGATCGTCGGCGAATCCGAGCTCCGAGGCGATCTCGCTGCCGCCGAACTCGGGCCGGGTCAGGCCCAGGACATAGATGACGTCGCCCGGGGACTTGAAGTCCGAGGTGACGCACTTGTTGACGTCCGGGATGACGCCGATGACCGAAAAAAGGACCGTGGGCGGGATGGAAATCTTGCGTCCGCCGCCCTTGTAGTCGTTCTTCATGGAGTCCTTGCCCGAGACGCAGGGCACGCCGAAGCCGAGGCAATAGTGTGCCAGCGCCTGGTTGGCGCGAACCAGCTGGGCAAGCTTGTAGCGGCCGTCAGGAGTGGTCTCGGACTGAACCGGGTCGCACCAGCAGAAGTTGTCGCAGCCTGCCATATAGCTGACGTCGCCACCCACGGCCACGGCGTTGCGGATGGCCTCGTCGATGGCGTTGGCCATCATCCAGTAGGTGTCGAGGTCGGAATACTGAGGGCAGATGCCGTGGGAAACCACCAGTCCGCGCTCGCTGCCCAGCTCGGGCCGGATGACGCCCGCGTCCGAGGGACCGTCGGCCTTCACGCCCACCATGGGCTTGATGGCGCTCTTGCCCTGGACTTCATGGTCGTACTGCCGGACCACGTACTCCTTGGAACAGATGTTCAGGCGGCCGAGCATGGACTTGAGCAGCGCGCCCTGGTCCGAGGGTTCGGGCATCGGCTCGGCAACGATCTCGGGCCGTTCCCAGACGGCGCTCAGCTCCATCTGGGGCACGCCCTCGTGGAGAAACGCCATGTCCAGGCAGGTGACCATCGTGTCGCCGTAGCGGACCAGGTACTTGCCGGAATCCGTAAACGTGCCGAGCACCGTGGACTCCACGTCCATCTCGGCGGACAAGGCCAGAAACTCGTCGATCTTCTCCGGGGGCACGGCCATGGTCATGCGCTCCTGGGCCTCGGAGATGAGGATTTCCCAGGGCCGCAGGCCGTCATACTTCAGCGGCGCCTTGGCCAGGTCCATCTCGAACCCGCCGGAATCCTCCGCCATCTCGCCCACGGAGGAGGACAGGCCACCCGCGCCGTTGTCGGTGATGGCATTGTACAGGCCGCGATCGCGGGCACGCATGAGAAAGTCGTACATCTTGCGCTGGGTGATGGGGTCGCCGATCTGTACGGCGGTGGCCGGGCTGCCCTCGTGCAGCTCCTCCGAGGAGAAGGTCGCGCCGTGGATGCCGTCGGCGCCTATGCGGCCGCCGGACATGACGATAAAGTCGCCGGGCAGGGCCAGCTTCTCATGGGAGGGGCGGCCCGCCACAGTGACCGGCATGGTCCCGATAGTACCGCAGTAGACAAGGGGCTTGCCCAGGTAGCGCTCGTCAAAGACGATGGAGCCGTTGACGGTGGGGATGCCGGACTTGTTGCCCCCATGCTCCACGCCCTCGCGCACGCCCTCGAAGACGCGGCGCGGGTGCAGCAGCCTGGGCGGCAGCTCGCCCTCGTGGAAAGGCGAGGCAAAGCAGAAGACATCGGTATTGCACAGCAGGTTCGCGCCAAGGCCGGTTCCCATGGGGTCGCGGTTGACGCCGACAATGCCGGTGAGCGCTCCGCCGTAAGGGTCCAGGGCCGAAGGCGAGTTGTGGGTCTCCATCTTGACGCAGATATTGATGGTCTCGGAAAAGGCGATGACGCCCGCGTTGTCCTTGAACACGGACAGGCAGTAGTCGCCGTGGGGACCGGAGGCCGCGTTGCGCTCGCGCAGGGACTTGGTCGACCCCTGGATGAAGGTCTTGTACAGGCTGGAGAACTCGGACGTCTTGCCGGTCTCGCGGTTCTCGTAGGCTATTTTCGCGCTGAATATCTTGTGTTTGCAGTGCTCGGACCAGGTCTGGGCCAGGACCTCGATCTCGGCATCGGTGGGCTCGCCGGTCAGGCCGACGCGCTCGCGCTCGGCGCGCACGGCCGGGTCTGCATAGTAGGCGCGAATGTCGTGCAGCTCGCGCAGGGACAGGGCCAAGGTGTTGGCCCGGGAAAAATCCATCAGCTCGGCGTCCGTCATGGTGGAAAGCGGCACGGAGGCCACCTCGTCGCTGGCCTGGCCCGTGACCCGGGCGGCCTTGGCCTCGAAACCGGGCGACGCGGTCCACTGGGCGGCGGACTTGCACTCGAAGCGCTGGATCAGCTCGTTGGCCAGCAGATCCGTGGCGATATGGTGCGCGCCCGCTTCATCCAGGTCGGCCCGCAGCAGATACTGGCGGGAGGTGTAGACCTTGACCTGTTCAAGTCCGGCCTTGTCAAGCCCGAGGACGACGCCCAGGGTTTCGCGGGCGGTGCGGCCCTCGTTATCCGTGACCCCGGGGCGGAAGCCCACTTCGAGGATCCAGTCAAAATCGCGGGCCAGGGGGGACAGGGAGACCTCGTGCAGGACCGGGTCGTGCAGCGCGGCCCGCTCCAGGGCCAGGTCCACCTGAGCCTGGGTCAGCCCCTCCAGGGTGAAGACCGAGACGACGCGGACGTCGCCGACGTCCATCCCGAGCTCGCTCTTGATCTTCCGGGCGACTTTCTCGCCCACCACGTCACGGACGCCCTCTTTAAGCCCGACAACGACACGGCACAGCATCTGGATACTCCTTCTTGGAAAACTGAAAATAAAAACCGGCCCGCCTCGCACTTGCGACCGGGCCGGCCTGAAATCACTTGGTTCTGGTCAGCACGAAATCAGCGGCCTGGCCGAGCACCGTCAGCTCCTCGCCGGGCGGAAAACCGCTCAGACACGCCTTGGCCCGCTCGACATAGACGGCGGCCTCGGCACGGGTGCGATCCGAATAGCCGCCCTCCTGCACCTGGGCCAGGATGTCCGCGTACTGCTCGTCGCTCAGGGAGCCGTCGACCATGGCCTCAAGGAGCGCGCTACTCCCGGCCTCGTCGGCGTCCTCCATGAGCAGGATCAGGGGCAGGGTCACCTTGCCTTCCTTCAGATCGCCGCCCTCGGGCTTGCCCGTCTCCGAGGTGGGCGAGGCGTAGTCCAGGGCGTCGTCCACCAGCTGGAAGGCGATGCCCAGGTTCAGGCCGAACTCACCGGCCGCGTCCTCCTGCTCCGGGTTCGCTCCGGCCAGGGCCGCGCCGCAGCGGCAGGCGCACTCGATGAGCCGGGCGGTCTTGCCGATGATGATCTCCATGTAGGTGGCGCGGTCCAGAGACGGGTTCTTGGAGAACTGGATCTCCTCGATCTCGCCCACCGCAGTCTCCATGATCCCGCGAGCCAGCAGCCAGGAGAGCCGGGCGTTGCCGTAGCGGGCGCCCATCTCGTTGGCCAGGGCCAGCAGCACGTCGCCCGCCAGGATGGTCTCGGTACGGCCGAAGACCAGATGCGAGGCGACCCGGCCGCGCCGCAGTTCGGCGTCGTCCAGGTAGTCGTCATGCAGCAGGGTGGCCGAATGGAGCAGCTCCAGGGAACAGGCGATGGCGTGGTAGTCGTCCCGCTCATAGCCCATGGCGCGGGCGAAGAGCAGGGTCAGCATCGGCCGGATCCGCTTGCCGCCGGAGCCGATGATATGCTTGGCGACATCCCGGACCAGCCCGCTCAGGGCCTCGGCTTCGGCGTCGAGAAATTCGTTGATCCCGGGGAGTTCCCTCTGGAAGTAGCGCAGCATTTCGTTCATATCTTTTAAGTATGTCAGGTTGCGGTTGAGTAGTAAAGCGTTCTACTTCCCGGTGAACAGCTGCCGGGCGGTCTCGCCAAGGGTTCGCAGCGCGCCCTTGAGGTCCCAGTCCTCGGCCCAGCGCGAGCCGACCAGATTCGAGACGGTCCGCACTTCGAGAAAAGGCAGGCCCGCCTGCATGACGGCAAAGGCCAGGGCAAAGCCCTCCATGTTCTCCACGTCCCCGTTGCAGGCGGTCTTGAGCCATCCGGCCCTGTCCGCCGATCCGGTCACGGCGCTGACGGTGACCCCGGCGGCCCGACCGCTGGACGCGGGCAGGGACAGCCCCATGGCCTCGGCATCGTTGACCGGGTTGAGCTGGATGCGGTTCCACACGGCCACGCCGCGCACCTCGCCCTGGGGAAAGCCCACGCCCTTGGGGTCCACACGGCCGTCCTCGTCGAGCAGGCCATACTCCGGCCAGGTCTCCTGCCAGACGAAGCAGCTCGAACCCAGCGGAAATTCCTCCACGTCGTAGGCCCCGGCGATACCAAGGTTGACCACGCCGGTGACGTCCGGCCGACTCAGCAGCCGCCCGGCGGCCAGGGCCGAGTTGACCAACCCGACGCCAGAGACGGCGAGCAGCAGGTCATGCCCGCCGAGGGAGAGCTCGACCACCTCGCCCTGGGCCACGGCCGGAACCCCGGCAAAACCGAGGGCGGACTGCATTTCCTTGGACGTTGCGGTGATGACTGCGAGCATGTGTTCCCCTTGCGGCGGATGGCCGTTTCATGATGAGTGCAGGATGTGCAAAGCGCCCTTGTGAAGAGCGCGAAAACCGGGCGCGGCGGGCCGCTTGTCCTGCGGTCGCCGCGCCCTGAAAATATGTTTTTCGACTACAGCCGCCAGCAGTCCATGCCCTCGGCATCCAGGGCGGCGCGGTCGAAGAACCCCTTGACGTCCACCACCAGGGCGCGGGCCGGGTCGGCGAACCACCCCTTGATCTCGGCCAGGGGGATGTCCCGGTACGGCTCATGGGCCACGGCCAGGATGAGGGCGTCCAGCCCGCGCAG
>CAMYLL010000054.1 GCA_947259235.1 uncultured Pseudodesulfovibrio sp.
ACAATTGCCCAGAACTCATCGGAAACTTCCCAGGATTTGACTTTGGTAGACATGGCTCCTCCTCATGAAGAGAGCATGCCAAATTCTCTAGAAAAAGTCTAGTTATTTACGGATAAGTTCTTAGGCTCAAGCGCATCGACCACATTGCGCAGTTCCCTACGGGCCTCTTCCAGGGTGGGCTGGGCGAAGATGGTCTTGAGCAACGCGGACACCATTGGCTGATAGCGCTTGGAAACATGAGCCAGCATGGAGCGCATGAAGTGAACGCGGCAACGCTGCCAGCTTGTTCCGGGAAAAACTTCGGTGATGGCCCGCTTCAAACCTTCATGGGCATCACTGACTATCAGTCGGACGCCCTGCAACCCACGGCTGGTCAGATCCTGCAGGAAATCCCGCCACAGGAGATAGCGTTCTCCCATCGTGGGCTCCACTCCAAGCACCTCACGGTGGCCGTCCATGCGTACGCCAACGGCCACCAGCACCGCCATGCTTGTCACGCGGCCTTCCCGGCGGACCTTCTCGTAGCGTGCATCCACAAACACATACGGGAACTCGCCCTCCAGGGGGCGGGACTTGAACGCCAAAACCTCAGCCTCGATGTCCTGGACCATGCGCGAAACGAAATTCTTGTCCATCCGCTCGATGCCCATCTGCTGGCACAATCGTTCCACACGGCGCGTGGACACGCCTTGGACGTAGGCTTCCTTGATAACGCCGATCAGGGCCTTCTCGGAGCGCCTGCGGGGTTCCAGGAACGTCGGAAAATACGACCCCTCGCGGAGCTTCGGGATGTGCAGATCAATGTCGCCGACTCGGGTCGTCCACTGACGCTCCCGGTAGCCATTGCGGTGCGTGTTCCGCTCCGCCTTTCGTTCGCCGTAGCCGGCTCCAGCTATTGCGCTCACCTCAGCCTCCATCACTTCGTGCACGATCGCCGTGACCATCTCACGCAGCCAGTCGCCGTGGGACTCGACGAAAATCTTGTCGAACCCGTCCCGACCTGTCATTCTCTTCTCAGGCATGCCGTTCGTTCCTCCTTCGGGCTTGTTTTAGCTACAAAACCCTATGGAACGAACGGCGGCCTCTTTCAAGACCTTGAGGCTTTACCCCCAATTACACCACGTCGTGGGACACTACCCATCCTGGTTGAATCAGGTCGAGATATGGGTCAACATCTTTGCCCGAGATGTCCTGAAAGACGGCGTGTGGCGCTCCAAGAAGCAACTTGTGGGTCAGATCATGGAGTACATCTCTAAATACAACGAACTTTGGGCAAAGCCTTTCAAGTGGACCTACACTGGCAAGCCCGTCACCGTGTGAGTATGGACGAAATTTGAGGACGAGACGCTAGATGGTGTAGCCATGAGATTCCAGCCCAAAGGGAAATGTTTTCTTGTGGGTGTCAATACCGATCCAAGCCGGATATCCTTGATATGAATTAAGAAACTGGCTCAAGCTGCTCTTATTCATTGTGGCCTCCTGATTTTCTATTTTCCAAAGATTATTTTGGGCTGATTGAAGAGGCGTACACGAACGCCTTGAACAAGGAGAACAACATATGAGTCACGAATTTCAAGACGACATGGGCATGGACATCCTTCGCCTCATCGAGGACGCTGTCGGGGTCATTCTCGAACATGAAGACATTGGCATCTTCCGCGAATGGCTATTGGGACACATCCGGGACTACGTCACTTCGGGCTCCTCGCTTTCCGAAATGACGTCAGGAGAAGCGGAGATGATGGCGTGCGGATTGGTCCGGGATATCTGGAACGCCGTGCCGTTACCCGGCAATGGCTTTCGTCCGTCCCTCATCCCGAAGCCTTCGCGAAACGAGCCGTGCTATTGCGGTTCCGGGAAAAAATTCAAGCAGTGCTGCGCCCGGTTGCCCGAGACGCCTCCCTTGCCCGGCGGGGCCGTCTGGCCGGTTGTCTTCGACCACCTGGACGATCACCATGTGGCGGAAGCTGTCAGGAGCAAGGAAGTGCCGCTTGATGTTCTCGGAATGCTGGCGGATAGATACCTGGAAGAAGAAATGCCCGAAGAAGTTGTCGTACTTCTGGAGCCCCTGTTTTTCCCCTCCATCGCGGTTTCCTCCGAAATCGCCGGGCTCCTCTTGGACGGACTGTGCGATGCATACGGGGACATGTCGGATCATGAGAAAAAGAAAGCCCTGCTCGAACATGTCATTGCCACTGCCCCAAAATCACCAATCCGTTCGGCCGCCCGTCAGCGCAGTGCCGCAGCCGCCCTTGACCGGGGGGACTCTGCGGCGGCTTGGCGTCATTTCAAGGCGGCCATGCTGGACGCGCCCGGCTCCGCAGGACTGAGTATTCTGGAAACCCAGATTCTCCTGTTTGAGGAGCGGTTCTCCGAGGCCGCTGACCGCGCCCGGTTTTGGATAGCCAAGTTCAGAAAGGATCGCCGTTACGACTATAGCCCCCTCGTGGAGCGTCTCCAGCAGGTCGTTGACGACCCGGAGGCCGCCACAGAATCATTTCTCGGCAAAGACCTCCTGCCGGACTTTGTGCCGGAATTGGTCAAAACGGCCCGAGAGCGGGCACTGCCCCGTTACGAGTGCCGCCCCATCGAACCGCTTGATGCGGACTCGACCGAAGAACTCAAGGCCAAGATCATGTCTCGCCTGCCCGGCGGACTCCCGGAAATGGCGGGTGTCGAGGACATGGTCGACAAGCTGCTCGCGGGAAGGCCGGAACATGCCCAGGACCACGAGGAGGAGGAAGAAGGCTTCACCCTGTTTCCGCCCGATCATGTCGCTCGTGTCGAAGCCCTGTGGCGCGCCCTCTTCCCTCTGGAAAAGCCGTTTTCCATCCACTGGCTGCCGCACGAGCATGAGCAGGCATGGTCGCAGGATACAGCACCAGGATGGACGGCATTTCTCAGGGAACACCCTGAAGCCTTCGACAGTCTGGACATCCTGGACGACTTTGCCACAGCCATACTGGCCCTGCCCGGCGGGATGAGCCTGGAAGAAGAGGAAACCCTGCTCGTGCCTATCCTGCAACGGGCGAGAGCGCTCGTTTTGGAGACACTTCCGACCGACATATCGCTCGAATGGGGATACGCAACCAACCGTCCAGCCGTCCGTCCAACCGCCCGGCTGGCCTTGCTGAAATTGGACCGGGGCGAAGAGGATGATGAGTTTCATGCACTGGTGGAGGAATCCCTGCGCATCAACCCGAACGACAATTTCGGTCTGCGCGGATACCACATGAACCACCTGATTCGTTCCGGTCGCAACAGGGAGGCTCTTGAGCTGGCTTCCCGGTATCCCGGCGACATGCAGGCGGACCTCCCTTACGGGAGCGTACTGGCCCTGTACCGCCTGGGAGAAAAAGACCGCGCGGCAGAGCTTTTCAAGCAAGCGTTCAAGAGACTTCCCAACATTGCCAACGCCCTTGTGCGGTCATCCATGAAACAACCCGAAATGAATCCGCACGGCATCCGGATCGGCGGCCCCGATCAGGCATGGCTATACCGCGACGCCATGCGCAACGAATGGCGCAAGAGCTGCGGTATCCTGACGTGGATGAAGGAGTTGATGCGCAACTAGCAAGCGCTTTCCGACTCCGGGTACATTCCCGGACTTGAGACGTCCACTCGGCAGGTCTGCTCACCCCATTTCCCCGTGGCTCGTCCGTGGCTCCATGCGTGTCAAACGTGCTTTTCGTAGCGTTGGTGTCGTTTGCAACCAGCTGAAATCACGTAGGTAAGCGGCCTTCCGTGGGTTTCAGTATACCCTTTCACGCCGTTAACAGGGGTTCAAATCCCCTTGGGGACGCCAAGGAATTACAAGGCCTTACGCCGCGCGCGTAAGGCCTTTTCCTTTTGTGCGTCACCCGGATGTGCCGTTTATCCGATTTCGGCCCCCCCTCGGCTTGGAAGGAGTGTTCCCGCCCCGGGATGCAGGCATATCCCGGCCTCGTCCCTTGCCCTGCGCGGCTGTCTGGTGCCCGCCGGTTCGGAATCCGATTCACTTAGCGGGCTGTTGAAAACAGCAAACCATGGAGGCTGTTCCAAAATGGCGAGTTACCAGGCGCGAGAGAAGCTCAAGGACGAAGCGTAGTTATGGACGCGAGGGTTTGAATATTTTGTAGCAACGACGAGGATCGCCGTTCTTCAACAGCCTCTTAGGCCGAGTGCATGGGGTACAGTTCCATGATTGACGGAGTGAATAGGGCTGGATAACCGCGCCTGTTTCCAATATGGTTCCAAAATGGACACGCCACGCCCGAGCGGGGCAAGCGGACGCAGACATCTTCAACAAAGGAATGCAGCCCATGCACAGCTGGACCGCAGGACGCAACAACCGAAGTGCGGTTTTTCCCCGGCGCGTCGCCATGGACCGATGGACAGCAGCTTTTGTTGCGGCGTGTGCGTTGACCTGTGTGATCCTGTGGCCGCACCACGGCTCTGCCCTCGCCGCAGAGACGGTGCGCATGGCCGCTTTCGACTACCCTCCATTCTACTATCAGGAAAACGGCGAGACCAGGGGGATAGCCGCCGAGCTGGTCATCGAGCTGTTCAGCAGAATGGACATGCCCGTGGACATCAAGATGTATCCCCTGAAGCGGGCATTGAACTACCTGGAGGTGGGCCGCAAGGACGGCATCATGATCCTCATCAAGACGCCCGAACGGCAGGAATACGCCGAGTACACGGCCCCTGTCATGACTGTCCGGGGGCTCATCTGGTCTGCGTCCAACAGGCCGGACGGCCGCGTGCACTTCGACCGGCTCGAGGATTTGCGCGCTTACAGGATCGGCGTAACCCGAGGCTACAGCTACGGCACGGAATTCGACGAATTGCTCAAGAACATGAACGTGAACGTGGCCAACAGCGATCTCTCCAACTTCAGGATGCTGCTCTCCCACAGAATAGACGTGTTCCCGTGCAACGAGATCGTGGCTGGCGGCCTCTTCAAGCAGTATCCCGAGCTGGCCGAGAGGGCTGTCCCCTCCAGCAAGTCGTTCATCGAGTGGGATCTGTACATGGGGATAAGCAAGAAATCTCCGCTGATACACAGAATGCCCGAAATCAATGGCATCATAGCCGAAATGAAACGCGAGGGGTTCGTTGATTCCGTTGTGAGCAAATACGTGCATGAATAAAGGCGGGCAATGAAAGCAAGAAGAGAGGGGCTGGCCGACAGCGGCAGCTACCATCACAATGGCGACCTTGACGACGAGATCGAGAGCACGCCAGAAACCAGCGACACGACAGGATAACCCCGCCTCCGGGCAGATCAGGGGGCCGTGGCGCGCGCTGCGGCCCCCCTTTTTCCGTTGAGCATTGGCCCGGGTTGGGATACGACGCCACCAAACGGCTGCACAACGGCTTTGACCGCATGCCCCGCGTCTGCTAGATTCACCCGGCCGAAACCGGGCGGCACCGCCGGGGAGCCCGGCAGCAGCGCACACATCCTCTTCGGAAACGACGATCCCCCCGGCCAGGCCGACCGCCTCGCCGGACAACCCAGGAGTCACCTCATGGCAACCTACTACATGCCTGACGACGATACATCGAAACTGCAGCAGCTCATCACCTGGGCCAGGACCAAGAAGCGCCCAAGGCCCAGCTTCCCCCGCGCCATACAGATACAGACCAACAGCCGGTGCAACGCGGCCTGCCTGTTCTGCGGCTATACCGAGACCCACAGCTGCCAGGAGCACGGCTCCATGGACGACGGTCTGTTCCGGAAGATCGTGGACGAGTGCGGCCGCCACCACATAGGACGCATCAGCCCCTACCTGATGAACGAGCCGCTGCTGGACAAGAACCTGCCCGAGAAGATCCGCTATATCAACCAGGTGAAAAAGTGGACCACCAAGACCAAGATCAACACCAACGGCGCGCTGCTCACCCCGGAGATGAGCGAGGGGCTCATAGACGCCGGGCTGCGCCACCTGTGGGTGAGCGTGCAGGGCTACAGCGCCGATACCTACAAGCAGAGCATGGGCCTCAACCTGGACAAGACCCTGGCCAACATCGACGAGTTCCTGGCCATCCGGGCGCGCAAGGGCAAGAAGCTGCCCAAGCTCTCCATCACCACCATCCGCACCAGCCTGGTGGACCCGGAGCTGGAATACGCGCGCAAATACTGGGGCGAGCGCGACGTGGTCTTCAAGGTGCACAACCTGGACAACCGCTCGGGCAAGGATCTGGGCGACGTGTCGGTGGGCACCTTCAGACGCAAGATGAACTGCGACCTGTTCCTCAAGCAGGCCTATGTGCTGTTCAACGGCGACATGATCCTGTGCTGCCACGACTGGCGGCGCACCGTAGTGCTGGGCAACCTGAACGAATCAAGCATCGAGGATATCTGGAACTCCGAGAACTTCATCTCCCTCATCCGCCAGTACAACGCGGGCGACCTCTCCAACCTCGACGTCTGCCGCAAGTGCTTCATCTCCTGACACCTCCCACCGGCCAGCGGCCCGAGACGCGGCCCACAACAGCATAAACCACAAAAGGGCTGCGGCACATGCCGCAGCCCTTTTGCCATTGTGGGCCGGTGCGCACTGGCCCGGCCTTACCCGGCCTTACCGGGCGGCCAGCCGCCGATGCCAGACATTCATGCTCTCCAGCCTGCCCGCTATCTGGGTGTTGTTGTGCAGGGTGCCGCCGTAGCGGTAGCCCGCGCGGGCAAAGACCGTGTTCATGCCATAGCTGGCGGCACGGGCGATGGTGTAGGCGGTGCGGATGCCCCGGTCGCGCACCGCGTCCTCCATGTGGGCCAGCAGCCGACCGGCCGCCCCCTTGCCGCGCAGGGCGGGCAAGGTGGCGAAGTCGGTCATCTCCGCGCACTTCCAGTTCATGTCCATCTCGGCCGAGGCTGCGGCCGCCAGGCCATCGCCCGCCGGAATGCCGAAGAAGGCCACGTCCGAGTCCATGGACTCGCGCAGGTAGCCGGGATCGGTGATGGGGAACGGGTATGTCTCGAACACCGCGCCATACAGGGCGGCCAGCGCCTGCGCATGCTCATGCCCCAGGCGGATCACCGCCGGGCCGGGCGCGGCCACCACCGGCTTGCGCGACTTGCGCTCGGCCACGTCGAGTACGTCGGCAATGCGCTCCGGGTCGGCAGGCACGGCTCGTTTGCGGGCCAGATAGCGGCTCATGAAGCAGGCGCTGCCCTCGCCCCGGCGCATGCCCGGCACCCGCGCCTCGTTGACGAACCCGCGCCGGGCAAACTGGTCGGCCGCGTCGGCGGGCACCTTGGCAAAGAGCTTGGTATAGCCCTGCTCGCGTCCCAGCTCGTGCATGGCGTCCACGATGCCGGGCAGGTCGTCGCGGTCGAGCTTCATCAGGTAGACCCGGTCGTTGGCCGGGCCGTGCTGGACCAGTGAATTGCCGAGCCTGGTGACGGAATCATGCCGCATCGTCGCGCCTCCCCATGCGCTCGTTGCTCTCGGGTGTCAGGCTGGTGGTGTCGTCCCAGTCCGAGAGCAGCTTTTCGATGCCGATGGCCTTTTCCACCGCGTCGTCCTCCTTGAGCTGGAGGTTGCACTTGGCGCACTCGCGGTCGCAGTAGTTGGCCTCGTAGCTCTCCGGCTCGTGGTAGGTGGTGATGACGCCCTCGTAGTTGCGCAGCACGACCTTGTTTGGCCCCCAGGAGACCACGTAGTTGGGCATGACCGGGATCTTGCCGCCGCCGCCCGGAGCATCCACCACATAGGTGGGCACGGCGAATCCGCTGGTGTGGCCGCGCAGGCTCTCGATGATCTCGATGCCCTTGCCGATGGGCGTGCGGAAGTGGGTCAGCCCCTCGGACAGGTCGCACTGGTAGAGGTAGTATGGCCTGATGCGGTTCTTGACCAGCTTCTGGTTGAGGGTGCGGATGAGCCGCTGGCAGTCGTTGACTCCGGCCAGGAGCACGGACTGGTTGCCCAGCGGAATGCCCGCATCGGCCAGCCGCTGCACGGCCCGGCGCGACGATGCGGTCAGCTCGCGCGGGTGGTTGAAGTGGGTGTTGATCCACAGCGGATGATGCCTGGCGAGCATGGCCACCAGCTCGTCGGTGATGCGGTAGGGCAGCACCACGGGCGTTCTGGTGCCGATACGCACCACGTCCACGTGCTCGATGGCGTCGAGCTGGGTGAGCAGCCAGTCGAGCTTGTCGTCCGAGAGCATGAGGGGGTCGCCGCCGGACAGGAGCACGTCGCGTACCTGGGGGGTGTTGCGGATGTATTCGAGCCCGGCCTCAAGGGCATCGCGCGAGGGCACGGAGTCCACGTCGCCCACTTTGCGCTTGCGCGTGCAGTGACGGCAGTACATGGCGCAGACGTTGCTGACGTGGAAGAGCACCCGGTCCGGATAGCGATGCGTGATGCCGGGCACCGGGCTGTCCTCGTCCTCGTGCAGCGGGTCGGTCATGTCGTGGCGGCCTATCTTGAGCTCCTCTGGGCTGGGGAAGGACTGGAGAAAGATCGGGTCGTTCTCGTAGTCGTCCACGTCGATGAGCGAGAGATAGTACGGGGTGGCGGACATGGGGAACTTGTCCAGGGTGCGCTCGTAGATGCGGCGCTTCTTCTCCGGGAACTCGATGCCGAGCACCCGCTCGAAGTCGGCCACGGTCCTGACGGTGTTGCGCACCTGCCATTTCCAGTCGGTCCAGTCGGACCTGGATGCGGAGTCACCCAGCGTCCTGGCCACTTCCTGCTGATGTTCGTTGAATATGGTCAAATCGTCTCCTTGGTTACAGTATCTGGCCCAGGAACTCGCGCGTGCGCTGCTCCTGCGGCGTATCAAAGATGGTCTCCGGGCAGCCCTGCTCCAGGATCACGCCCTGGTCCATGAAGGACACCGAGTCGGCCACCTCGCGGGCAAAACCCATCTCGTGGGTGACCACCATCATGGTCATGCCGTCGTCGGCCAGCTGGCGCATGACGGCCAGCACCTCGCCCACCAGCTCCGGGTCCAGCGCCGAGGTGGGCTCGTCAAAGAGCATCACCTCCGGCTCCATGGCCAGGGCGCGGGCGATGGCCACGCGCTGCTTCTGCCCGCCGGAGAGGGTCTGGGGGTAGGCGCTCTCCTTGTCGCTGAGGCCCACCTTGTCCAGGTAGTAGCGGCCCAGCTCGCGCGCCTGTTTCCTGGGCATGCCGCGCACCTGGGTCGGCCCTTCGGTGACGTTGCCCAGCACGGTCATGTGCGGGAACAGGTTGAAGTGCTGAAAGACCATGCCCACCCGGGAACGCAGGGCGTTGATGAACCGCTCGTCGCCATGCACCAGCTGGCCGCCCACGCGCACCTCGCCTTCGTCGTAGGACTCCAGGTAGTTCACGCGTAAGCGTAAATTTTCTTAGCCTCTTCCAATCTTCACCATCTAGCTATCACACCAGTTCTTCAGGGGCAAGATACTGCGGCAACAAGCTTCTTCTCTCATCATCCGACTTCACGCCCGGCAGCTCTTCAAAGAGAAAGTGCAGATATCGCAATGGTTCCAGTCCATTGGCCTTCGCCGTCTCGACCAAGCTGTACAAGGCCGCGCTTGCTGCAGCGCCTCTGGGTGAACCTGAAAAGAGCCAGTTCTTCCGACCAACCGCAAAGGGACGGATGGCGTTTTCGGCCAAATTGTTATCTGGCAGCAAGATTCCGTCTTCAAGATACGTTTCAACTCGTTCCCACTGTCCCAAGGCATAGGCTATAGCCCGCCCGAGAAGGCTTTTGGGCGGCGTGGGCTGTCCCCGCTCCAGAAGCAAGGCCTTTATGGTGTCCATGATCTGACGGGACTGGTTCTGACGCATGGCCTGGATGCGATCCGCATCAAAGCCCGCTTGCCGGGCCTGTTTTTCCAGGCCGTAGAGTTGAGCAATAAGATCGACCACCTCCTGAGCCGTGCCGCGTTTCTTTGTCCCGGCCTTGAGCACGTCCATGAATTTGCGTCGCACGTGCGCCATGCAGCCCACATGGATGATGCCCTCCCGCTCTCCCAGTGCGTTGTACCCCGCATAACCGTCGGTTTGCAGGTAGCCTGAAAAATCGCGCACCAACTCCTCGGCAATCTTGCCGGAACGCGAGGGCGAATAATGAAAGAGTACGCCGGGTTTTCCAGGAGGTCCGCCTCGGGCGAGCCACATATACGATTTGCTCGTGTTCTTCCGGCCAGGTTCTTTCAACACCTGCACCGTGGTTTCATCCAGATTCAAGACCGGCCCAGACAGAATCTCTTCGTGCAGAAGGCCCATGATCGGCTCACAAGCCTCGGCGACCCGCAGAGCCCAGCCGCACATGGTGCTCCGGGAAACATCCAGGCCCAACCTGGCGAACATGCGCTCTTGGCGATAAAACGGCAGCCCGTCCACAAACTTGGAAGCCAGGACATAGGCCAGGAGACCAGGTGTGGCGATGCCCTTGGGAATTACCTGCGGCGGCATAGGGGCTATCTTCACGGTGGGGCTGTCGTCCTCCACGCCCTCGCACTCGCGGCAGGCGTACTTGGGCCGGACGTGGCGCACCACCTGAATCTTTGCCGGAATGAAGTCCACCTTTTCGCTGACCTCTTCACCGATGCGGGTCAAAGGAGAGCCGCAGGGGCACGTCTTGTCCTCTTCAGGCAGGTCGTGAACAACTTCCACACGGGGGAAAGTTGGCGGAATGGGACGCCGACCTCTCTTCCTGCGGGTATGGCTGGGCACGGCGACGGTGCTGTCGTCGGCTTTCAGAAACTCAGCAGCAACAGCCTCCGCCTCGTCAAACAACGAATACTGCCGTTCATTGGCATTGGGCTTGGCTCGACGTTCCGAAGTCGCCGCATGAATGACGGCCTTGAGCCACCGGACCTGCTCCTGCAACTCGGAAATGTATTCGTCCCGGTCGGCAAGGATGGCTTTCAAAGCCTTGGGATCATTTGGCAGGACTGCGTTGCTCATGGAGGTTTTTTACATATAATATACTGAAATGTAAAGATAATAGTCAAAAAATAGTCGAATATTTCAGACTCGGATGGCCCTGCATCCGCGTGGGGTCGAGTCCTTCAAGGAGCCACGAAAGCTCACGTGCCCCAAGCTCCAGGGCCTGCTCCCTGGACTCGGGCCAAAAGAAGCGATGCTTCTCCAACCGCTTCTGCCACAGACAAAACCCGTTGCGATCCCAGTAGAGGATTTTGATGAGCGTCCGGCTTTTGTTGCAAAAGACGAACAGCTGCCCGCTGAAAACATCCATCTCTGGAAGACCGGCGACAAGGAGGGACAGGCCGTTGACGGCCTTGCGCAAATCAGTTGAGCCCAGCACGAGGTAGACCCGTGTGTTTGAATGCAGGATCATGCGAACCGGCCAAGGGTTTCAAGGAGCTTGACGAGGGTGCCCTGGCAAAAGTCGCCTGCCAGCTCTACCTGGTAGCCTGAAGCATGCAAAATGATCGGTTGCTGGATTTCCTTGACCGTGATCTGCTGAACCGGAATCGCAACGATGTCCGGCGTGTTGCCGGAAACATCTTCGCTTTGCTCTAGGAAACGCCGCTTCCAGTGATAAAACGCGCCTGCCGAAAGCTTATGTCTGCGGCAGTATTCGGCTTGCGTCAGCTTGCTCGCACGCCAACCATCGACATGCTTACGCCAAAAATCGGCTGAACGGTGCTTCTTCTGTTGTCGGGATGCCTTGGCCATGAATTCTCCTCCTTGATCTGAAGGGCATCATGGCATTGATGGAGTGGTGCTGTAAGAAGGGGTTTATCGTGCGCTTAC
>CAMYLL010000055.1 GCA_947259235.1 uncultured Pseudodesulfovibrio sp.
GTCGTCGTTGACCGGATTGGTGTTGGCCATGCACATGATGTTGGAGAACCCTCCCCAGGCCGCCGCGCGCAGCCCGGATTCGATGTCCTCCTTGTATTCGAAGCCCGGCTCGCGCAGATGGACGTGGGCGTCCGTCATGGACGGCATGAGCTGGAGCCCGAAGGCTTCCTCGACCACGGCGTCGCCCGGATCAAGCGACGCGGCCGAGGGCGTCACCTCGACTATCTTGCCCCGGCTCACGAAAACATCCACATCCCTGCCGTCGAGCTTCGCCCTGCGGACGATCAAATCTGTCTTGGCCATATCATTCTTCTCCATGGTCGCCGAGTGTCCCGGCCGGTGATATCAACGTTCGCAACGGCCGTCAAAAGGTGTTTGAAGCGCCGGAAAAGGGGCGGGCCGAAGCGGCCGGACACCTTTGCACGGCCGCCTAGGCGTCGCCCTTGCGGGTCATGTAGAGAAACAGCAGCGCCATGCGCACCACCACGCCGCTTGAGACCTGGTCGAGGATCAGCGAATCGGCGCAGTCGGCAAGCTCCGAGCTGATCTCAACCCCCCGGTTGATGGGGCCGGGGGGGATGATCTTGACCTCGGGCCGGGCCAGCTCCACATGGCGCGGTCCCAGGCCGTATGTACGGGCGTACTCGCGCAGGTCGGGCAGCAGGCCGTCCTGCTGGCGCTCCAGCTGGAGCCGCAGGCACATGACGGCGTCCACTCCCCGCACCGCCTCGTTCAGGTCGGAGTAGACCGCCGCAGGCCAGCTCCGCACCGCGGGCGGCAGGAGCGTGCGCGGGCCGCACAGCCGGACCGTGGCCCCCAGCTTGTTGAGCAGGACCACGTTGGACCGGGCCACCCGGCTGTGGGCTATGTCGCCCAGGATGAGCACGGTCTTGCCGCGCACGTCCCCCCATTCCTGGTGCAGGGTGAACCCGTCGAGCAGGGCCTGGGTGGGATGGGCGTGGCGTCCGTCGCCCGCGTTGATCACCGAGCACTCCACCCGGCTGGACAGGAACCGCGCCGCGCCGCTGCACCAGTGGCGCAGGACGATGGCGTCCGGGGCCATGGCCTGGAGCGTCAGGGCGGTGTCCTTGAGGGTCTCCCCCTTGATCAGGCTCGACGAGCTCTTGGCCAGCGAAAAGGTGTCTGCCGAGAGCCGCTTGCCCGCCACGTCGAAGCTCGTCTTGGTGCGCGTGCTCGGCTCGGCGAAGAACAGGACCACGCTGCGGCCCTTGAGGGTCGGCACTTTCTTGACCGGCCGCTCCTGCAGTTCCTGAAACCTGCCCGCGGTCTCGAAGATCGCCATGACCTCGGATCGCGACAGCTGGGATACGTCCAGCAAATCCTTGTGTAGCCACTTCATATGCTCTCATGCCTCCGGCACTGGTGAAAAAAACGCTCGGGACGCTCAGTCCCCCAAAAGATCTATCAGCCCGTCTGGAACCGTGGAAAAAACGGCCGTCTTGCCCGGTTCCAGGGTTCCCAGCCGCGCCTGCGCGCCCAGGATGCGGGCCGGGGTGCGCGTGATCATGGCCAGGAGATCGGTCAGGGACAGCCTGCCCTCGTACCGCTCGGCAAACCATGTGGTCTCGGCATAGAGGTCGAGGTCATGGTTGGACGCCAGGGAGTCGGTCCCCAGGCACAGCGGCGTGCCCGAGGCGACCCACTTCTCCCACGGGGCGCGGTCGCGCCCGATGTATTCGTTGGACCGAGGGCACAGGCAGACCGTGGCCCCGGACCGGCGCACCGTTTCAATGTCCTCGTCCGTAACCTTGACGCAGTGCACGGCCAGGGTGGTTTCGTCGAGCAGGCCCAGCTCGGCCGCGTGCTGCACCGGGCGCTTTTGCGGCGCGACGAAATCAAGCAGCCGCCCGCGCCCGCGCAGCAGGTCCAGGAATCCGCTCGGCTCTCCGGCCATGATCGCCACCTCGTCGTCGTGCTCGGACAGGTGCAGCGAAAAGGGCAGCCCGCGTTGCACGGCCTCGGCCTTGGCGGCGCGCAGCACCCGGACATGGGTGGTGTACAGGGCGTGCCCGGCCACGGACATGACCCCGGCCGAGTACTCGCCGCCCGGGATGAACGAGCGCTTGGGAACCGCCTCGCCGATGGCCTCGGCGAAGACCACGAAAAAAAGGCCGGAAGCTTCAAGCGATCCGGCCATTTCCTTTGCGAAACGGGTGGCTATGTCCCCGACCATGACGGTCCCGGTTCGTTTGAGCTCGCGCAGGGCCTGGTCCAGCAGGTCCGGGTCGAGATCATGGATGGGGCGGGCCAGCAGGTCCTCGACCCAGGTCACGAACCCCTGGCCGGTCGGGCACTGGCCGCGCAGGTGGGCCAGCTCCAGATGAGAATGGGCGTTGATCAGTCCGGGGGCGATGGTCACGTCGCCAAGGTCGGTGACGGTCCCGGAAAAGGTCGGGGCGAGATCGCCGTAGGTGCCGATCCCGGTGATGATCCCCTGGCTGGCGATGATGGCCGCGTCGTCGATGACGGGCGCGCCCGGGATCATGGTCGCGGCTTTGGCCGCACGAAACAATTCAGACATTCGCTGTTCCGGTTTCCCTCTGCGCAAGGAGTGTTTGATCTGGTGTCGTGTCCGCGCACGGACTGAGAGTAGGAAGTACCGCTTTTTGGTTGCAGGGTCCAGGGAAATCCGGGTGAAAAGGTGACGGCGTTCTCTGCCGCCGCCGTCGGTTTCGGCGGCAGACCTGAGCGTGCCGTGGCCTGTCACGGGTTTTCGCGATTCGTGTTCGCCAAGGACGGATCAGGAAGGCAGGCGAAGGAGAGAGCCGGTTGCAAGGCCTCGCCTCCCGCTGCATGGCGGTGCGGGGCTAGTCGGACTGCATGCCCGTCAGGTCGCCGATGTCGTTGCCCAGCTCTTCTGACTTGAGCACGCGGCGCATGATCTTGCCCGACCGGGTGCGGGGCAGCGTTTCCCTGAACTCCACGGACTTGATCACGGCCACCGGGCCGAGCTCGTTGCGCACGGTGCGCTTGAGTTCCTTGACCATGGCGTCGTCGGGCGTGAAGTCGTTGTTGAGGATGACAAAGGCCTTGGCCGCCTCGCCCTTGATCTTGTCGGGCACGCCGATGACGGCCACCTCGTTGACTGCGGGGTTGAAGGAGAACGCGGCCTCCACCTCGGCGGAGCCTATGCGGTGTCCGGCGATGTTGATGACGTCGTCGGCCCGGCCCTGGATCCAGATGTAACCGTCCTCGTCCTTTCGGGCCACGTCGCCCGCGTAGTAGGCGCCGGGGATTTGGGTCCAGTATTCCTTGTACCGGTCGTCGTCGTTCCACAGGCCGGTCATCATGGCGGGCCATGGCTTGGTGACCACGAGCAGGCCGCCCTTGCCCGGGGGCATGGGGGTTCCGTCCTTGTCCACCACGTCGGCCTCCACGCCGGGCAGGGGCTTGGTCACCGAGCCGGGCTTGAGCAGGGAGATGGGCAGGGGCGAGAGCATGAACATGCCGGTTTCGGTCTGCCACCAGGTGTCGATCACCGGGCACTCGCTACGGCCGATGTTCTTGTAGAACCATATCCAGGTCTCGGGCGAGATGGGCTCGCCAACGGACCCGAGCAGGCGCAGGGAGGACAGGTCGTGCTGCTTGGGATACTGTGTGCCGAAGCGCATGAGCATGCGGATCATGGTGGGCACGGTGTAGAAGATGGTCACCCCGTAACGCGCGACGATGGACCAGAGGCGGTCCGCCTGGGGGTAGTTCGGGTGGCCCTCGTACATGACGGTGGTGGTTCCGGCCAGCAGGGGGCCGTATATGCCCGCGCTGTGGCCCGTCACCCAGCCCGGGTCGGCCGTGGACCAGAAGATGTCCGTGGGTTTGATGTCGAAGACCGTGGTCAGGGTGCGGTGGACCCCCACCATGTAGCCCGCGTGGGAGTGGACCACGCCCTTGGGCTTGCCTGTGGTGCCCGAGGTGTAGAGCAGAAAGAGCGGATCGGCGGCGTCCATGACCTCTGTGGGCGCCTCGTTGCGCTCCTGGCGGATCAGGTCGTCGTAGTGAAAGTCGCGCCCGTCGAACATGTCCACCCCGATGTTGCAGCGGCGGACCACGACCATGGACTCCACGCAGTCGGCGCAGGAGCCCACCAGGGCGGCGTCCGCGACTTCCTTGAGGTTGATGATCTGGCCGTTGCGGTAGAAGCCGTCGGAGGTGATCAGCAGCTTGGCCTGGCAGTCGTTGATGCGCTGGCGCAGGGCCTTGGCCGAGAACCCGGCGAAGACCAGGGAGTGGACCGCGCCGATCTTGGCCGAGGCGAGCATGGCAATGACGGTTTCGGGCAGGGCGGGCATGTAGACCACGACCCGGTCGCCCTTGCGGATGCCCAGGGAGCGCAGGGCGTTGGCGAAGCGGTTCACCTCGCGGTAGAGCTCGAAATAGGTGTATTTGCGCGAGTCGCCGGGTTCGCCCTCCCAGATCAGGGCGAGCTTGTTCTTGTTGGCGGTCTCGATGTGCCGGTCCAGCGCGTTGTAGACGATGTTGCAGCGCGCCCCGGCGAACCAGCGGTAGAAGGGGGCGTCCTTGTCGTCGAGGACCTGGTCCCATTTCTTGAACCAGTCCAGCTCGTCGGCGGCTTCTTCCCAATAGCCAAGGGGGTCCATGGCGGAAAACCGGCGTGCGGCCTCCAGCTCCTGGGGATTGACGTTGGCCTCGATGACCAATTGGGGCAACGGGCGCAGAACCCGTTCCTCGGTGAGCAAGCTGTCAAGCGCTCCAGACTGATCCATTGTATCCTCCTCGCCGCGAAAATCCTTTCAGCGAGTCTATTTCGTATCACAGCGCCGCCGCAACGCCCGCGATATTCGGCAAGCGGTCCAAGCGGCGGGGCGAACGGTCAAAGTCCGATGACCTTTTTCAGCTCCGCGATGCGCCGGCGGCTGATGGGCAGCTCGATGCGCGTGCGGCCCGCCGTGCGCAGCATGAAGTTGGAGCCGGGCATGCTGGCTATCTCGGTGACCATGTCCAGGTTGACGAGGTACTTGCGGTGCACCCGGAAAAAACGGTGCGGCTCCAGGCGGTCCTCCAGGTTCTTGAGGCGGTGGGAGGACAGAAACTTCTGGTTGGCCGTGTGCACGTACGAGTAGTCCTCGAAGGCCTCCACAAAGATGATCTGGTCGTAGGGAATGAGAATGGTGCGTCCGTCCTGGGAGACGGCGAGCTTCTCGATCTCCAGCCTGCGTCCGCCGGTCTGGTCCCAGGCGGATTTGAGGGCGGCCAGGAACGAGTCCTGTTCCTCCTCGGGCAGGGGGAGCTGCACGGTCTGCTCGTTGTCGTCGTCCGGGGCGTCCTGGTCCACGTTGAAGCTGGCCGGGGTGGGAACCTCGCGGAAGCGGGACTTGAAATTCTGGAGCCGGTCCACGGTGCGGGCCATGCGCCCGGGCGCGGGCGGCCACAGCAGGTAGTCCGTCGCGCCCAGCTCGAAGGCGGCGTAGGCATGGGTCTCTGTGTCGGAGATGAAGACCAGGGCGGGCTTGTGTTTGCGACCGGCCAGCATCTGGGCCATCTCCATGCCCGAGGCGTCGCCCGGCAGGTCCACCCCCACGAAGAACACGCCGTACGGGATGGCCTCCAGCAGTTCCATGGCCTCGGAGGCGGTGACCGCCTCGCCCAGCACCTGGATGAAGCGGACGTCCTCCAGGGCGTCGCGCAGGGCGGTGCGGATTTCCGGATCCGGATGGATGAGCAGGGTCTTCAGCTTGGGCATGTCACGCGCGCTCTGGTTACAGGGGTATTCTCAATCCTCGGCAATGATATACCTGTAATCCCGAACAGGTGCAAGGTCGGGCGCGCGAACGGCTTTTCCCTTTCTACCCGCGCTGGCGCATCAGCGTTTCTGCCAGAATGAAGTCGTGTTCGATGTCGATATCGACGGATTCCTGCGGCGGGGTGGGAAACATCTGCGGCGTGCGGCCGATTCTCTTGTGCCCGGCCCCGGCAAAGGACCGCTTGCTGAAAAGGAACAGGAGCGAGTTCTCCTCGAACACCGGCGGGAGGTCCTGGGTCCGCAGCAGCTCCGCCGGATCGTGATTCACGGCTTCGCCGGATTCCCAGTACAGGCGCGCCTGGAGCCGGTTGACGGAGAAGAGGGAATCGTAGGTGTCCCTGCCCTTGAAGTAGGCGTCTATGGCCCTGTCCACGGTTTTGGTGGTGAGCAGGGGGTTGGTCGCGTGGGTCTGCAGGAAATGGTCCCCCGGACAGAGGGCGATGTCGTGGGCGATGATGGTGTTCATGGAGATCATGTCTCCGCATATGGATTCAGGACGCCAATGAATGGTCACCTTTGGAAAGTTCTTCGTCGCCTGTTCGGCGATGGCCTCGCTGTCGGTGTTGATGACGATGCTGTCGACCAGGGTGCTTCCCTGGAGCGCTGCGGCGACATGGAAAAACAGGGGAACGCCGCACATGGGACGGAGGTTCTTGTTAGGGACCCGTTCGGAGTGGCCCTTCATGGGCAGCAGTGCTGTGATTTTCATTGGTTTCCGGCTCATTGTTCAAGGGACGAGAGGAGGTTCTCGACGGCCTGTGTTTCCTGAATGACGCGGCCTTCCCGGGCGTATGAGCCGATGTGTCCTGTCAAGACCGCGTTCGGATAGTTGCGAAGCGGGCCGGTATAGGGCTCCTGCTCAAAGCAGTCCATGGCAACGCCGCCCAGCCGTTTTTCGCTTAGCGCTCTCTCCAGGGCGATTTCGTCTACCAGTCCGCCGCGAGAGTAGTTGAGCAGAAACGCGCCGGGTTTCATGGACCCGATGACGGACGCATTGATCAGGTGGTGCGTTTGCGCCATGTACGGGACATGCACGCTGACGATGTCCGACTGTGAATAGAGGGTCTGGGCATCAACCATCGTCACGTCGGGAAAACTGGTCACAACGGGGTCATGGGCGAGAATCCGGCAGCCAAATGGCTTCAGGAGTGAAACGAGCCGGGTTCCGATTCTTCCCATGCCAAGGATGCCGACCGTTTGACAGGCAAGAAGAGAGCCCATGGGGCGCTCCCATTGCCCCCCGTGTATCGCCGAGCTGGAACGATCGATGCCGCGCAGCAGACAGAGCATCGCGCCGAGGGTGATCTCGGCCACGGCCTGGGTCGGGGCGTCCGGCGTGTTGGTGACGCGTATGCCAAGCTCTTTGGCCGCGTCCAGGTCCACGGAGTCCATGCCTATGCCGCATCTGGCGATGGCTCTCAGTTGGGAGCCGGAGGCCATGACGCGTCGCGTCAGCGGCTCCACGCCCGCCACGAGGCCGACGGGCTGGTGTTCCGTGATGAGGGCGACGGCTTCGTCTTCCGTCAGCTTCCGGCAGTGCGGATTGAGAATCGGGCTGAACCCCGCGTTGCGCAGCGCGGCCAGCGGGCTCGCGTCCATCGTGCCGAACGACGAGGTGGTGATGAGGATGTTTTTCACTCCATGCCTCCGCACACTGCCCGCGATTCCGACACAGCGTTCCGCGCTCCCTGGCCAAGGAAGAGGCTGTCCAGGCCATAGGCGAGGAATCGGTAGCCCTGATCACGTTTCGCCTGCAAAACCTGCGGATCTGGCTGTACGACATGAAAGCCGGCGGCAATCTTGCGGAGCGCCGCAACGCGCTGGACCTCGGCAAGGGCTTCGACAACCTCCGGGTGGTCGAATTTTCCGGGTACTCCAAGGGAGCCTGAAAGATCGTAGGGACCCACGATAAAGCCGTCCACGCCGTCCACGTCGAGGATTGCCTCAAGATTGGTGACGGAATCGATATGCTCGACCTGGACGATGACAACGCTGTTTTCGTCATTCCACTTCTGGTATTCCTCAAAGCCGAATCCATACTGCTGGGCACGGGCGAGGCCAACACCGCGGAACCCGCGCGGGGGATATTTCACGGAGGCGACAGCCTGCTCCGCCTCGGCCGGGGAATTGACCATGGGGACAATGACGCCGGTCGCTCCGGCATCCATGACCCGCTTGATGATGTTCGGCTGATTGTGTCCGACGCGCACCAGCGGCGTCACGCCGCAGTGGTCCACCACCCGGATCATCTCCTGCGCCATGCCCAGCTCGATGGAGCTGTGTTCCATATCGATGGTGAGGCTTTCGGCGGTGTGCAGCCGGGAACGAAAAGAGTTTTTCATGAGTCCTGCATCCGTTAATGGGTTCGTCCGTCACGTGTGAGGCGTTTGCTTGCTATAGAATCAGTCGTCATCGTTCTTGTGCAATATCAGCCCCGGCGCTCAGTGCCAACCACTGAACGCCAGGGGGGGGCATCAAGAATCGTCCTGCATGCCGGGGCTGGCCGGATGGAGTGATCGGGTTGTTGTCCCATGTCAAGCGTACCGGTCTGTCCATTCCCGGTACGATCCGTTCCCGTATTCCCATGGGAGAGAGGGGAAGGCTGCCGGGGCCGGGACCCTCGTGGGGAGAGTCCCGGCCCCGGGCCGTGTTGGTTTTTATTCCAGGCCCATCCCGGGATGGTGGACGGGGAAGTCCATGGCCTCCACGTGGCAGGCCGTGCAGGAGCCCTGAGCCCCGATGGGCTGGGCCTCGCCCGTGTACTGTACCGGCTGGGTGGAGTCGCGCTCCGTGGCCGGGTGGATGGCGTGGGGCGAGCCGTGGCAGCCCGCGCAATACACCGCGCCCATGTCGTCTCGTCGGGCGGAGAAGAGCTCGGCCGGGCCGTCCGTCCAGACGTTGAAGGCGTCCAGCGTCTCCGGCGGAGCGAAGTCCACGTGGCAGGTCAGGCAGTCGGGCTCGTTGCTCCAGGGCGCGCGCGGCTCGATGGCCTCCTGGGTTCCCAGGGTGCGCGGGGTGAGCTGGGCCAGTATCCTGTCCGCTCCCGGCTTGCCCGCCGCCTGTTCAGCCTTGAGCAGGGAGATGGCGAAGTCCTCCATCATGCCGTGGCAGCTGGTGCAGTCCAGGGCGTCGCCGTGCAGGCCGCGCAGGGTGTTCTGCGGGTGGCACTTGAGGCAGGAGCCGTCCGCGTCCCGTCCGGCCAGATAGACGGCGTGCACGCCGTGGATGGCGGCCGAGAGGTTGGGCCTGTCGTTTGCGCCCCGGGCGTTCTGGGCCGGGTCGTCGTGGCACTCCACGCACAGGATCGGGCCTTTTTTGGAGCGCTCGACGTGGTTGGTGTTGTTCATTCGGTCGTGCACGGCCAGGACGTTGTCCGCCGTGGCCCTGGATACGCCGGAGCCGTCGCGGGCCCAGTCGCCGCCGTGGCAGTTGCGGCAGCCCATCTGGTCGCTGACGGGCAGGGCCGCGCGGGTGGTGGCGAGAACAGTGCCGTCCGCGTCGCGGGCCTCGATGGTGGCCATGGGCAGCGGGTTGAACGCGCCGTCCTTGTAGGGCAGCACGCCCAGGACCGCCTCGAACCGTCCGCCGTCCTCATTGGGTTCCATGGCCCCGGTCAGGCCGTCGCCCTCGAACCCGGGCTCCACGGCATAGGACAGGGTCACCCCGTCGGTGACCACGCTGGGCGACGGGTCGCGCGCAATGAGCTGGGCGCGGAGGGCGTTGCCCGGGGGCAGCAGGGTCCAGGCGTCGGTCTGAGCATAGAAGTGCATGCCCTGGTCGGCCCAGGCCAGCAGGACATATTCCGCGGTTTCCGCGTCAAAGGGGGCGGGCTCGGCGGCCTGGACCTCGGGGACCACGGCCTGCTCCACGTCCGGTTTTCCGTTGAGCCCCTTGGCGATGTAGGTGGCCAGGGCCTTGCGCTCGTCGGTGGTCCCAAGGAACGGGGGCATGTACCGGTTGAGTTTGCCCATGCCCGTGAGCAGGGCGTCGAGCCCGTCCACGTCATACATGGCCGTGCGCTTGCCGATCTCGTTCATGGGCCCGCCGATGGAGTGGCAGGCGGCGCACTGGAGCTGGAAGAGGAAGGCTCCGGCCCGCATCCTGTTTTCGTCGGTGATGCCCTGGCGCAGCTCGGGCGGGGTCCATCTGGCGCGGGCCAGGGCGCCGTCCTGGTTGATGACTGCGGCGTGGGATTTGATGATGGAGTTGGAATAGGCGTAGTCCCAGATCAGGTAGGGCTTCCGTCCGGCCTCGCGGATGAACTCGAAGGAGCCGAAAAGCCCCTGTCCGGCCAGCAGGACGACGAGGGCCATGCTGAAGCCCACCACTCGGGGCATCTTCACGGCCAGGGCCAGCCCGCCCGCCAGGGTCAGCCCGGCGAATATCCAGAACCATTGCATGAATCCGGCCACGCGGTGGGACTTGAGGGTCACCAGCGCATACTGCTCGGGCGGCAGGGCGGCCACATACCAGTAGCCCGAGGCCACCACGGCCAGTACGCCGACGATGGTCCAGGCCGAGCAGGTGCGCACGGCGCGCAGGCGGGTGGGCATGTCCGGGATGCGCGTGGCCGTGACAAAGCCGAACAGTCCGGCGCAGGCCGCCGAGAAGAAGGAGCGGAAGACCAGCGAGGGCCAGAAGGTGGGGTTGAAGAACCCGTCCCAGAAGTCCTTGGTCTGTATCCACTCGCCCGGGGTGAGCATGAAGGCGACGATGCCGTTGATGAGGAACAGGGAGAACCAGGCGAAGACGAAGTAAAGGGAGCCGACGATGAGGTGGTCGCGCCGGTTCATGGTGTTCCATGCGTAGTAATAGATAAGCAGGGCCACGATCTCGCCCGTGAAGCAGACCCACTCGGCCGCCCAGGCGAACACGAAATGATGGATCAGGGTAATGGTCGCCTGGGGCGCGAGCAGGGCCACCGTGAACCAGATGGCCACGCCGGACACGCCGCCGAAGGCCATGGTCAGCAGCAGGAAGAAGCGGGTGTGTTTGTGCGCGTATTCGAGCAGGTGGGGGTTGCCGCTGCGGTAGGCCGCCATCTCGGTGAGCACCAGGAACAGGCCGCCGCCCACGGCGAAGTGGGCCACGTAGACATGGACGGTGGCGATCAGGGCGATCCAGAAGCCGCCGCCCAGGGTTGTCAGTTGCCAGATGGGATATTCCATGGGTTACGCCCTCTCCTCGCGTGATTTCAGATAGAGTTTGATCATGTAGACGGTCACCGCGAGGCCGACCACGAGGAAGCCGAGGAACAGGTAGAGCGAGGAGTACTGGCCGGTGACGGGCGTGGACTCGATCTGGAACCACGGGGCCAGGAACAGGGTGCGCAGCCAGTGCCGGGTGACGCTCATGAAGAACACCGTCAGCACGGCCCAGACCGCGGCGCGGCGCGGGGCTTTATGCAGGCTCGAAACCAGGAGCATGCTGGCGCACAGCAGGGCCGTGCCAAAGGCCAGGGTGGCCGGGAGGTTGCCGCCCATGAAGGCGAGCATGGTCTCGCGCGGCAGGGTCAGCAGAAACCACACGCCCACCGCGAGGTTGAGCATGGTGGCCCGGGTCAGCCAGGTCATGCCGACCTCCACGTGTTCCTGTTTCTTGATCCACTGGCCGAGCAGGGCCACGAACAGCCCGCCGATGGCCACCACGCCCACCATGAAGTGGAGGAAGCGCGGGTAAAGGGTCGGGTCCGACCAGTTGAGAAAGGCCTTGGCGTCGTCGAAATAGGTCGGCCAGAACTCGGGCCGCAGCATCAGGGTCATGTTGTTGGAGAGCATGAACCCCACGTAGAGTAGCCCGGCCAGCGAGGCGGCGAAGAGGGCCGTGCGTGCGCCCGGGCCCATTGTGTCGTAGCCGAACTTGAAATAGTAGAAGCCGTAGTACGAGACGAGCAGCACCGCGACGAC
>CAMYLL010000056.1 GCA_947259235.1 uncultured Pseudodesulfovibrio sp.
GGGAGCTGTGGTCGTCCGAGCCGCCGATGAGCCCTTTCTTCCAGGGTTTTTTCCCGTGGGGGGCGATATCGTACGTGTTGGCCAGGCGCTCCATGTCCGCCGGGGTGAGCCGGGCCAGGATGTCGCGGAGCACCTGGTTCTGCCGGGCGTCGCGGGTTCCGTTTTCCTCGAAGGTATCGAAGAGCAGGAGCGCCTGTTCGAAGTGGGCCGGGGTGAGCCGGTCGTTGACCGCGAAGAGCGGGTGGGCCAGCACATGGGTGATGGCCTGTTCGCGCAGGTAGGGGATCAGGTCGAAGACGTTCTCCCGGTATTGCTGGATGTCGTCGTGCTGGGCCTCGGTGATGTCGTAGGCCAGAACGTGGAGCTTGCACCGGTCCTCGGGAAAGTAGGTGGTGATCTCCTCGCTGATGAACGTGCCGGGCAGGCTCGCGATCTCCAGGCTTCCGCTGATGGTGTTGTGGTCGGTGATGGTCACCAGCGACATGCCGCGCTCGCGGGCCACGGCATAGAGGGCGGCGGGTTCGGTGAAGCTCTCGGGGCAGCCGATCTTTTGCAGGAGCCATTGCGAGGGGCGCGTGGAGAACTTGGAGTGGACGTGCATGTCCACCATGAACCGGGAGTCAGCCATTGTCGGCCTCGCTCTGTTTGGGGTCTGCTAGGCGCACCGGCTGCGCTCTTCCTCGGCCGCGCACTGGCAGGCGATGCACAGGCGCGTGGAGGGGCTCGCCTTGAGCCGGGCCAGCCCGATGGGATCGCCGCATTCGTCGCAGATGCCGAAGTCCGTCTCGTGCAGCCGCTTGATGGCGTTTTCGTATTCCCTGATGCGGGTCATGCGTCGATGGCGCATTGCCATGTTCACACCCTGCAGGGTCAGCTGGGTGGCGAAGTCCGCCTCGTCCGGGCAGTTTTCCACGGCCAGATCGCCGTCGATTTCAACCTCGGCCAGGCTGCTCAGCCCGCTTAACAGATGGTCCTTGATCTCGCGCCGTTGCGTCTCGTTCATGGTGTCCTCCGAAGGATGAGAGTTTCGATGGTTTGGTCTACGCCTGTGGAGGCCGCGAAGATTGACGCTCCTGTTACGACGCATCGACGTTTTCGCATCAGGTTCTCAGACATGGACGAACGAGCCAAACAGCGGTACGTTGCGGGCATGAAATGGATGTACATACTCTTGGCCCTGGTGGCCGGGGCGGGGATGCCCCTGCAGGCGGGGATCAACATGCGTCTGAGGCAGTCCCTGGGCGGTTCGACCCTGGCCGCCCTGGTCTCTTTCGCGGTGGGGACTTTGTGCCTGCTGGCCTATGTGCTGGCGACCCGCGTGCCCATGCCTTCCGCCGGGTCGGTTTCGGACGTGCCGTGGTGGGGCTGGACAGGAGGCGCGCTGGGCGCGTTCTTCGTTTTTTCCTCCATTGTTCTTGCCGCGCAGCTGGGCGCGGCCGCCACCATGGCCTGGCTTCTTGCCGGGCAGTTCCTGGCCGCCCTGGTCCTCGACCATTACGGGCTGGTCAGCTTTGCCGTGCGCGAGGTGTCCTGGCCCCGCATCCTCGGCGTCGGCCTGCTCATCGTCGGCGCACTGCTGGTGAACAAGTATTAGCAACGGGCCGCCGTCCGGGCGGCTTCGCAGAAACAACACATGAGCCGGGGAGCCACGTCCCCGTGCCCGCTGGAGAGACGCATGCCCTTCATGAAGGACCTGAGCGCGGTCTGCCGGATGATCAAGATAGAACACTCCGTGTTCGCGCTGCCTTTTGCCTTTGCCGGTTCGTTCCTGGCCGCCGGGGGGTGGCCCGGGTTGTGGAACCTGATCGTCCTGACCGTGGCCATGGTCGCCGTCCGTTCCTTTGCCATGGCCTTCAACCGTTACGCGGACCTGGACATCGACCGCGAGAACCCCCGCACCCTGACCCGCCCGCTGGTCACCGGCGAGCTGTCCACGCGGTTCACGCTGCTCTTCATCTGCGCCACGGCCGTGATCTTCGTGGCCGCCTGCGCGCTCATGAACCCCCTGTGCCTGATGCTCTCGCCCCTGGCCCTTGGGCTGTCCGCTTTCTACAGCTTCTGCAAGCGGTTCACCCGGTGGTGCCATTTCGTTCTCGGCACGGTGCTGGGGCTGGCCCCGGTGGCGGGGTGGCTGAGCGTCGACCCGGTGCTGACCCTGCCCGCGGTGCTGCTTTTCCTCGGCGTGACCTTCTGGGTGGCCGGGTTCGACATCCTCTACGCCTGCCAGGACGCGGAGTTCGACCTCTCGCGCGGGCTGCACTCCATGCCCTCGCGGCTTGGCCTGGCCTGCGCCCTGGAGGTGTCCACCATGAGCCATGTGGTCACCGGCCTGTTCTTCATCCTGGCGGGGTGGAGCGCCGGGCTTTCCATCGTCTATTTCTGCGTGGCCCTGGCCGTGTGGCTGACGCTCCTGTATGAGCACCGGCTGGTCCGTGCCGACGACCTGAGCCGGGTTAACGTCGCCTTCTTCACCCTCAACGGCCTGGTGGCCGTGGCGCTTTTTCTCGGCGTGGTGCTTGATCTGTTCCTGCTGGGCTGATAGCCACTTAAGGAGCGAGGTTGCATCCGATGACCGAGAAGCTCGACATGATACGTGCCTTTCTCATGAAATGGCTTGAGACCAACGTGCTCACCTGGAGCACCGCGGCCCAATGGGCGCTGGCGGCGGTCTCGCTGGTGGTGTCCGCCCTGCTGTGGCGCATTGCCGAGGCGCGGCTGCGGCGGGTTGTCGAGGAGCAGATCAGGAGCGAGCTGGCCCGCTCGGTCCTCGCGTCGCTCATCGGCCTGGGGACCGTGGTCATCTTTCTCGTCCTGGTGCAGGCCTGCGCCGCGGTTTTTGTGCAGATGGACATTACGCCCCGGGTGCTTCTCGCCTTCAGCGACCTGGGCGTGGCCTGGATCGTCATCCGCCTGTTGACGAGCATGATGTCCAGCCGGTCCCTGGCCCGGGTTGTGGCCGTGGGCGTCTGGCTGGTGGCCGCCCTGAGCGTCTTCGGCCTGCTGTCGCCCATCACGGACTTTCTCCAGGGGCTGAGCCTGTCCATGGGGTCCACCACGGTGACCGCGCTGGGGGCCATCAAGGGACTGCTCCTGGCCGCGGTCTGCCTTCAGGGAGCGTCCGTGGCGGCGCGCTTTGCCGAGGGGCGCATCCACAGCGCGCCCGACCTCTCGCCCTCGCTCCAGGTGCTCCTGATCAAGACGGTCAAGGTGGGCCTGTTCACGGCGGCCATCCTCTTCGCCCTGTCCAGCGTGGGCATAGACCTCACCAGCCTGGCCATCTTCTCCAGCGCGCTGGGCGTGGGCATCGGCTTCGGCCTCAAGACGATCTTTTCAAACTACGTGGCGGGCGTGCTCCTGCTCATGGACAACTCCATCAAGCCCGGCGACACCATCGAGGTGGGAGGGGTGTTCGGCGTGGTGCGCGGCATGTTCAGCCGCTACACCTCTGTCCTGACCCGTGACGGCAAGGAATACCTCATCCCCAACGAGCAGCTCATCGCAGGCGAAGTGGTCAACTGGACCTATTCCGACACCAACGTGCGGGTAAAGATCCCCGTGGGCGTGGCCTATGAATCCGACCTGGATCTGGCCATGAAGCTGCTGGAGCAGGCCGCGGCCGAGGTCCCCCGGGTGCTTAAGAACCCGAAACCCCTGCCCCGGCTGATGGGTTTTGGCGATAGCGCCGTGGACCTTGAGCTGCGGATATGGATAGCCGACGCGAACATGGGCGTGACCAACGTGCGCAGCGACGTGCTCCTGGCGGTCTGGCGGCTCTTCCACGAAAACGGCGTGGAATTCCCCTTCCCCCAGCGGGACGTGCTGCTCAAGCCGGGGTCGAGCCTGGCGGTGACCATGGACAGGGGGGAAGACGATGCGTGACGCGCCGACCATGCGGACCATGACCCGCCAGGACGTGGACCTGGCCATCCGGCTGGCGGCCAGGGAAGGGTGGAACCCCGGCCTGTCCGACGCGGACTGCTTCTACGCCGCCGATCCCGGGGGATTCTTCATCGCCGAGCTGGGCGGCCAGCCCGTGGGGACCATCTCCGCCGTGCGCTACGAGGGCGGGTTCGGCTTCGTGGGGCTGTATATCGTGGCCCCGGAGGAACGGGGCAAGGGATACGGCCTGGAGCTGTGGCGTCACGCCCTGCCCCGGCTGGACGGCTGCACCATCGGCCTGGACGCGGTGGTGGCCCAGGAGGCGACCTATCGCAAGGCGGGCTTCGAGCCGGTCTATCGCAGCATGCGCCATGAGGGCGTGGGCGGCGGCGCGCGCCCCGATGACGTGGTGGCCCTGGAGACCGTGCCCTTTGCCGAGATCGCGCGCTATGACCGGAGCTGTTTCCCCGGCGGACGCGAGGCGTTCATGCAGGCCTGGATCGACGCACCCGGGGCCACGGGCTGCGCCGTCATGGACGGGGAGCGGCTGGCCGGGTTCGGCGTCATCCGGCCCTGTGCCAAGGGATACAAGATCGGCCCGCTCTTTGCCGACGACGCCGGGGTGGCTGAAACGCTGTTCCTGGCTCTGACCGCCGCGATTCCGGGCCAGCGGTATTATCTGGACATAGTCGAGCCAAACGCCGCCGCCCGCGAGCTGGTGGGCAGGCACGGACTGGCCGAGGTCTTCACCACGGTGCGCATGTATGCCGGGGGCGAGCCGGACATGGACCTGGGCAAGATATTCGGCGTCACATCTTTTGAACTGGGGTAGACCATGCGCGTATTGTGGACACTGGTGATCGTTCTGGCCGCCCTGGTCCTGTGGGACGTGGGCTGGTGGTATGGCTTCGGGGTCTCGCCCATGAGCCCCTGGGCCTTGAAGATGGCCGTCAACGAAGACCGCGCCCCGGTCATCATCGATGTGCGCACCCCGGGGGAGTTCGCCGCCTTTCACATCCCCGGCGCGGTCAACGTGCCCTATCCGGCCACCCTGGCCGAGCTGGCCGCCGCCTCGCCGGACCCCACCCGCCAGGTGGTCGTGGTCTGCATGACGGGACACCGCTCCCCGCCGGTGGTCCGCCAGATGCAGGAGGGCGGCTATACCAACGTGAGCAACCTGACCTGGGGCATGGTCGCCTGGAAGATCATGGGCGGAGAGACGACCTCCGGGCCCTGACCGCCGCGTTCCATAGCCCGAAGCACCATTGACCGCATCGGACCCGAGTCGTACCATTACACCCATGAGCGAATACACCGACGATCTCGACACCGGCCCCTCCGTGGGGTTGGTGGAGAAGCAATACCACACCTTCGGCTCCGTGGCTGAGCCCATGGCCCTGGAGAGCGGGCGCTCCCTGGGGCCGGTGACCCTTGCCTATGAAACCTGCGGTACTCTGAACGCGTCGCGCGACAACGCCATCCTCGTCTGCCATGCCCTGACCGGCGACTCCCACGTGGCCGGGCGCTACCAGGAAGACGACCCCAAGCCCGGCTGGTGGGACATCATGGTCGGCCCGGGCAAGCCCCTGGATACCGACAGGTACTTCATCATCTGCACCAATGTCATCGGCGGCTGCATGGGCTCCACCGGCCCGGCCTCGCCAGACCCGGCCACCGTCCCGCCCGACCCGGCCACAGTCCCGCCCGACCTGGCCACAGTCCCGCCCGACCTGGCCACTGCCCTGACGGGAGCCAGGCCATACGGCATGCGTTTTCCCGTGGTCACCATCGGCGATATGGTGCGCTGCCAGCGGCGGCTGGTGGACCATCTGGGCATCGACCGGCTGCTGGCCGTCATCGGGGGATCGGTGGGGGGGATGCAGGTGCTCGAATGGTCCGTGCGCTATCCCGAGCGGGTGGTTGCGGCCCTGCCCCTGGCCACCACCACCAAGCATTCGGCCCAGGCCATCGCCTTCAACGAGGTGGCCCGGCAGGCGATCATGGCCGACCCGGCCTGGATGGGCGGCGACTATTACGCCACGGGACGCCCGGAGCACGGCCTGGCCGTGGCCCGCATGGTCGGCCACATCACCTATCTCTCCGACGAATCCATGCGCCACAAGTTCGACCGCAGGCTCCAGGACCGGGGCGAGCTGTCCTTCGACTTCGAGGCGGACTTCCAGGTGGAGAGCTACCTGCGCTACCAGGGCAACAAGTTCGTCAGCCGGTTCGACGCCAACAGCTTTCTTTATCTGACCAAGGCCGCGGACTATTTCAACCTGGAGAACCAGCACGGCGGCGGCTCGCTGGTGGCCGCCTTCGCCCGCGCCAAATGCCGCTATCTGGTCATCTCCTTCACCTCGGACTGGCTCTATCCCACCTACCAGTCCAAGGCCATGGTCAAGGCCATGAAAAAGAACGGGCTGGATGTCAGTTTCTGCGAGATAGAGGCCCCGTGGGGGCACGACGCCTTCCTGCTGCCCAACCAGCGGCTGGAGGCACTGATCTGCGGTTTTCTCGACAGGGTGGGCGGCATATGCGCCACGGGAGGCGGCAATGCGCTTTGATCTCCAGGTCATCGCCTCGTGGATAGAGCCCGATACCCGGGTGCTGGACCTTGGCTGCCGCACCGGCTCGCTCCTGGACCACCTGCGCCGGGAAAAGGGAACCCGGGGAACCGGCGTCGAGATAGACGAGGAGGCCGCAGGCGAGGCTATCGCCAAGGGACTGTCCGTGATCCACGGCGACATCTACGAGGAGATCGAGGACTACCCGGACAACGCCTTCGACTACGTCATCCTCTCCCAGACCCTGCAGCAGGTCTACGACCCGGCCACCCTCATCCGCGAGATGCTGCGCGTGGGCAGCCGGTGCATCGTCTCCTTTCCCAACTTCACGCACATCAGGAACCGCTTCCAGATGTTCTTCACCGGCCGCGCGCCCGTGTCCAAGGAGCTGCCCTACGACTGGCACGACAGCCCCAACATCCGGGTCATTCCGATCACGGATTTCAGGCGGTTCTGCGCGCAGCTGCACGTGCCCATCGTCAAGGAGGTGGCCATCTCCACCCACCATCACGATACCAGGGGGCGGGTCATCACCTTCCTGCCCAACCTGCTGGCCACCTTCGGCATCTTCATGCTCGGCCAGCCCGGACGGCGCGGGGAGCGGGATAGGGACGGCTAGAAGTCCAGCTTGGTGACCTTGCCGGAGCGCTTGGCCCCTTTTTTCTTTCCGCGCCCGGTATCGAGGTTCGGGTCGTCCACGTTGAATTGCTTTTTGGCTGATTTGCGCTGCGGTGCGGCGGCCCTGGCGGGCGACGGCGCGTCCACGTCGTATTCGTCGCGGACCGTCTCGCGCCGGACCGAGGCGGGCGGGATGCGGTTTCTGGCCTTGTCCAGCCGTCTTTGGGCGGTGGCGTTCCCGGGGTCGATTGCGAGAACGTGGGTGAAGTATGGCTCTGCGTCCTGGTAGTGGCGCAGGTCGAGGTAGAGGGAGCCGATGTTCATGGCCGCGCCGACGCTGCCCTCGTAAAAGCGCGGGTCGAGCTTGAGGGCCGCCTCGAAGCAGCGCAGGGCGGTCATGCGCTCGTCGCCCTCCCAGTAGGCCAGGCCCATGTTGTAGTGGATGGCCGGGTCGTTGGAGGCGATGGAGAGCGCCTTCTGATAGACCTCCACGGCCTCCTTCCACTTGCCCTCGCCGCGCAGGATGATGCCCAGGCGGTTGAAATGGACCAGATCGTCGCGCCCGAGCACCCGCTTGCCGTCGATGACCCGGGTCAGGTACTTCACGGCCAGGTCCGGGGCGCGGCTGACCACGGCGTCCACTATGCGTTCTGTCAGGTCCCCGGCGATGCTCAGGTGCTCGCGCTCGGCGGCCTCGACGCTCTTGTCGAGGTATTCCTCGGCCACATCGGCCTCGTTGCGCCGCAGGTGCTGCTTGGCTATCTCCAGCTTGCGCTCCGGGTTGAGGGGGCTGATCTCGTCGAGCTCCTTCATGTAGGCCAGGGCGCGCTCGTCGTCCATGCCGTCCAGGGCGGCCGCCAGCTTGATCAGTGGGGCCATGAAGATTGGCCGGCTCTCGTGGGCGGCCATGTATGCCTGGACCGCCTTGTCCTGCTCGCCGATGCCCATGAGCGCGTCGCCGCGCATGACCAGCCCGCGCGCGCTGTCAGGGGTGAGCAGCAGGATGCGGTCCGTCACCTCCAGAGCCTCGTCGAAGCTGCCCGCCTCCAGCAGCTCGGCGCAGCGGGTCATCTGCTTCTTGAGCGCGGTGGGCGGGTCCAGTGTGGCCGCCATTTCCTCTATGACCTTGTTGGCCGAGGCGGGCTTGACCAGCACCCGGCTGACGCCCAGCTCGAAGAAATAGGCCACGGTTTCCTTGGTGGTCTGCCAGGTGAGCACGATCATGCGTACGTCGGGAAACTCGCGCTTGAGCCGGAGGATGAAGTCTGTGGTGGGGCGTTCGGCGAGCATCCGCTCGATGAAGACGATGCAGGGAGTCCCCTGGTCCCGCAGCTCCAGGCACTTGGCCATGGCCGGGCCGGGGTTGGCAAAGGAAAAGAGCACCTCTCCCTTGAATCCTATGACCCGCGAGACGATGTTCCTGAGCGCCCGGATGAAGACGGCATCGTCTGAAAGATAGACGATGGCACCGCTCTCAAGGAAATCCCGGACAATGACGTCGGACGGCTGGTTTCCCATGACCTCCTCCCTCTGGCGGCGCGCCAAGGCGCGCCCGCCTGTTTCATCTCATGATCCACGGTACGTGAACCACGGCGACGCGGTCAAGGAGGGGTCCGTCCCGGGCGGCCTGGCCGTCAGCGGGTGAGGGTTTCGAGTCGCCGTCTGGCCGTGGCGTTGGCCGGGTTGAGGGCTAGGGCGTTCTTCAGGAACTCGATCGCCTTTTCCGGCTCGCGGACCTCGGAGTAGATTGTGCCCAGGTTCAGGGAGGCTCCTTCGCTGGTCTTGTAGAATACGGGATTCTTTTCCAGGGCGCTGTCAAAGCATTTGGCGGCCATGCGCTTGTCGCCGCCGTCGAAGTAGGCCATGCCCATGTTGTAGTACAGCCCTTCGTCGTCGGGGGATATCTCCAGGGCGCGGCTGTAGTTTTCTATTGCCTCGCGCCATTTGCCCTGGCCGCGCAGGGCGATGCCGAGCCTGTTGAACAGGATGATGTCGTCCTTGCCCAGCCCGCGGCCCTTGGATTCGATGACCTTGCTCAGGTACTTTTCAGACATCTGCGGCGAGAGCTGGCCCACGGCCTCGGAGATGCGCTCGGCCACGGTCCCGACGAGGCTCATGGCCTCACGGGTGGCCGTCTCTATGGCCTGGTCAAAGTATTTCTCGGCTCGCTCCATCTCGTTGCGGGCCATGTGGACCTTACCGATATCGGTCTTGCGCTCGGTGTTCAGCGGGCTGAGCCGGTCGAGCTTCTTGAGGTATTCCAGGTGTTTTTCGTCGTCGACCCCGTCGTAGGCGTGGGCCAGCTTCTTCAGCGGCTCTAGGTAGAGGCGCGAGCTCTCGTGGGCCGACATGTAGCAGGCCACGGCTTCCTCCCGCTTGCCTATCTCCAGGAACACGTCGCCGCGCAGCATGAGTCCGGCAGGGCTGTCCGGCTTGATCTCAAGGATCTTGACGCTGACCTCCAGCGCCTCCTTGTGCTTGCCCGCAGCCAGGAACCGCTGGCCCAGGCTCATGTATTCGCTCAGCTTGCCCTGGGGCTTGATGGTGAAGGCCAGCTTCTCGATGATGTTGTTCATGGAGGCGGGCTTGGAGATGACGTTGTTGACGCCGATCTCGTAAAAATAGGCGATGTTCTCGCGTTTGGTTTCGCTCACCAGGACGATGATGCGCAGGTCCGGCAGCAGCCGCTTGAGGGTGATGATGGTGTCCGTGCTCGGCCGCCCGTGCAGGATGCGCTCGATGAAGACCGTGCATTCGATCTTGCTCTTCTGGCATTCCTGGATCTTCTTGAGTCCGGCCTGGACGTTCTCGAAGGCGAAGAAGCAGTCACGCTTGGTGCCGATGATCTTGAAGATGGTCGAGGAGAGCATCTTCTTGAACAACGGATCTTCGCTCAAGAGCAGCACCGCGCCGTTCTTGTTCTCAAAGAAGTCGTAAACTATTGAATCGTATTTTTTATCCGCCATGGTATCCTCGTGTTAATCCACCCCTTCCCCCAAGGGGTGATCGTCTGTTGTCTGGGCCTCCCCCCCTGACTCCCTTTGAATAACCAGTGGCCGCAGGAAGGCAATTATTATTTGTCCGTCCCGGCGGCGGCCGGATTTTCCTTCTTGTTCTTCAGGGAGCCGAGATAGATCGCCGTCAGGGCCAGCCCGACTCCCACAAGCTCTACCGGCGTGGTGGGTTTGTCAAAGAAAAGGATGTCCCACACGTATGACAGGGTCGGTTGCAGGAGAAGGATCAGTCCGACGAGGGACGTGCGTACCTGCTGTATCCCGCGGGTGATCAGATACCAGCCCGCGGCGTGGCAGACAAGGGCCAGTGCGGCCAGGGCGAGCAGGGACCGGGTGTCGGGGATGGCGAAGGACTCCCCCTGCGCGACGCCCAGTCCGCCGAGCATCAGGCCGGTGATCAGCGCCACGGACCCGGCCATGGCCAGCGGATCGGCCCCGGCCCGGGTCAGCGAAAACTTGAGGCTCAGAAGGTAGAGGGCGTACCATACGGCGGCGAGCAGGCCGTAGACCACGCCGAGCCGGTATCCGGCGGTGAAGGTGTCCCATGACACGCCGACCATGAGATACAGCCCGGTCAGGGCCATGGGGATGGCCACCATGAAAGGCCGGGAGACCCGCTCCCTGAGAAAGAGAATGGACACGGCGGCCAGCACGATGACCTGGAAGTTGGTGAGCATGGTGGCCATGCCCGGCCCCACCAGCCCGATGGACCGGTGCCAGCAGAAGAAATCCGCCGTAAAGAAAACGGCCGAGAGGAGCGACCAGCGCCAGACATGGCCGGTCATCTGCCCCAGCTTGCCTATCCGCCACAGGATCAGGGACATGCCCAGTCCGCCGCCCGCCAGCCGGTAGAACCCGGCCACGTCCGGCGGCACGGCGGCCAGCTTGACCATCACCGAGGAAAAACTGATGAGCACCGCGCCGATGACGAACCCGGTCATGGGCGCACCACCCGGAGCCTGTGGGCCAGAGAGATGCCCGTTTCGTCCACCAGCGCCACGTGGGGCCATGCCTCGACACCGCGGTCCAGCGCCTCGTAAAAAAGCGCCGCATAGACCGGGTCGACAACGTCCGCCGGGCCGAAGCAGTGGCCGTCGGGCCGTTGGACCAGAAAAAAGAGGGCCGCGCGTTCGCCCGCCGCCGCCAGGGCCATGAGCTCGCGCAGATGCTTTTGGCCGCGCTCGGTTGCTGCGTCGGGGAAGCAGGCCACCTGGTCCTCGACCATGGTCACGTTCTTGCACTCCACCCACAGTGACCCATCGGGACCGTCAAGGCGCGCATCCAGGCGACTGTTGCCGGTTTTTGCCTCGGCGCGCAGGGTGTCGAAGCCGCTCAGCTCCGGGAGGGCTTGTGTCTCGAAGGCGCGTCGGAGCATCCGGTTGGGGGTCAGGGTGTTGACCCCGACGAAGTGGCCGTCCACGG